>CAZYRG010000067.1:8476-14538 GCA_964650425.1 uncultured Flavobacteriaceae bacterium | reverse complement strand
ATTAAAGATACAAATGCAAGGGATTGATAAAATTTACAGCAATGACATAGGCATTTCCTTTTACTGGAAAGCAGATGCCATGAAGGCGCATAGAAAGATTCAATTGATCTTTCGAGATACAGGTTTTCTATTAACCATAGAAGAACTCAAAAGCTTTGCTACTTTTTGTGAATTAGCTTGCATAAAATCCAATTGTGCTGATTGCAAATTAGGGCATGATTGCAAAAATTTACTACTCAAAACACCTTCCGACAAAATTGATCTTGCTGTTAGCAGAAATGAACTGACGCAAATAACTTCGTTAATTGATAAGACTATTCTTAAGGCTGAAGTGCGTTCCTGGGTTTGGAGTTCATTGAATTAACCATTATTATTTGGGTTTCAAAAAATTGAGCATCAACTTCACGATCTTTTTATTTTTCGTTTCCTGAATAAAATGCTTTTCATCAATCAGATGAATATTTTCTTCCTTAATCCCAAAGGTTTCTGTAACTCGAGTTTGCTGCGGTGTCCACTGAAGCATGTCATCATGGATTCCCCAAATCAAGAGTTTTGGTGCTTCAATACTAGAAAATACTTCTGAGTAATCTGGCAAATCATTACAGGTCTGGGTAAAGAAATAATACATCGCTTTGGTTTTCCCCTCTCGCAATGGTGTTTTATATCCTTCTACATCCGTTTCATTTAGTGTGTTTTCGCTCAATCCTGTTTGGAAGAGCTTTTTGAGCAGTACATTTGTTGTCATCCCATTCCGATAGGTCCACATCGCCGTTTTGGCAAGTCCTCCTGGTTTCATAGGTATAGGTGGATAAAAGCCTTCATCAAAAATCACTGTGTTTAGAATAATTAGTTGTTCAATGCGATCAGGTGCCGCTTTAAAAAGTTCCCAAGTCCATAATCCGCCAGCATCGTGCATAGCATGTGTCCAAGATGTAATGTCTAATGAATCCATAAGTGCTAACAAGCGTTTGGCATGATTGGCTTCATTATATAAGTCATAGCCTTCTGGGGAATCACTGGAACCAAAACCAAGCATATCTGGCGCAATGACTCGATAACCACCAGCTACTAATGGATCGATCATCTTGCGATATAACCAACCTGAAGTTGGCACTCCATGCAATAATAAAATCACTGGCCCTTCGCCTCGATCAATATATTTGATGACACCATCTTCTGAACTGAAAGATTTTTGCTGTTCTCTAAATTCCGTATAAGTGACTTGATCTCTTCGTACTTTGGTAGAAGTATAAGGTTTGCAAGAAAGAATTATTAATGGAATAGCAAGTAAAAAATAATAGTATTTCATTAGTGTTTAATTTATATATAGAATAATTTAATCAATGTTTTCAATGTAATAATGAAACAATTTTACATTTATAAAATGACTTTTTTAATTCCAATTAATTGTTTCTGAGGAATAGATATTTCTTGTCTCAAATTATTCTTCTATTTTCTCAGGATTAATTAGTTTTAATATTTTGGATAAAGAATTCTTAATTTCTGGAGATTTCGTTTTTTTACTAAAGATTTCTATTTTTTGCTTCATCCCTTTGTAATTTGCGTCAGGATATTTCTTAATTAATTCAGGAAAATAATTGTCAATCCCTTGACTATAAAGCTTAATTCCTTCTGGCGAAAAAGCTTTTTCATTATTTATTTCATCAAAATATAATTGGTAGTTTTTAATTAATCTCCCAGTATTTCTTTCAATAGTATTTTGGGAACTATATGATGTAGGATCATCAGAAAATTCAAGAACATGTTTATTCCATAATTCAAAACATTTAAGTTGTAAACCCAATCCAAATTTCATTACCGCAATTAGTTCTTTTTCATATAGATACTTGTCTTTTCTATTCATTTTTGTGTAAATAGAATTCATGTCATTTAAATGATTAAAAAAACGTTCTCCAACTTCAGTCTTATACTTTAGTCCTAATTCTTTATCGTCTAAGACAACCATATAATTTTGATCATCAGTTAATTTCTGAACAACTAACCTTGTTTCCGGATTATCAAACATAGGTAACTCTTCATCATCTGGAGCAAATCTAAGCTCTTGAATAACCATTCTATAATCTTCAGGTGTCCAATATCTAGCTTCAACAGGAAATCTTGATTTTTTTTCAGCACAACTTATTATGATAATATTTAATAAGACAAGAAATACTAATTTAATCTTTAACATGTAATTCAATTTTGGGTTTTATATATTTTGTTAAGACATCCAACAAACTATCTATCTCTTTTTGATATTTAATTTGTTCTTTATACACGTAACTATGAAAAGTATCATAGTCATACTTTCGCTGGTACGCACGTTCTTCTGTATTTAATTGCTCAATAATAGCAGCTATTTCATGCTTAGAATTAGCGTTTAAGTTAGAAATTTTTTGCTTAATTCTCCTAGCAAAAACTTCAGTTATCTTAAAATGATACATTTCATGATTAAATAACTCTTTACTATTGGTATGTTTATTATATACGAAAGATTTAGATGGATGAAATAAGGCTTGTACAGTGATGGAATCATCATTTACTTCTGTTTCTATGGTTGTTACTATGTATGCAAATCTTTCAGAACCATAAAAGGTTTTTTTAAAAAATTCAAAGCCTCTAAAGTTTTCAAATGTAATTTCATTAAATCTAGAGTACGGTATCGGACGTTGATAATCCAAAAAATTCACATGGCTTAGTAACAAAAAGCCTAAAATAAATGGGAGAAATACAAGAAAGCATACCAACAACGTTTTCTTAATTCTTTTAAACGAAATCTTCTTTTCTTGTTTACGATATTCTTTAAAAACAACTACTAATTGAAATAATAGCGGTGAGAAAAATGCAAATAGAATAAGTGCTGCTAGTAAATTTTCATTCATATTTACGCAATTTCATTTCACTACCATCAAAAACAGCATACGTATAATGAATAATCCAATCTCCAAGATTGGTATATCTAGCGTCATCTGGAAGTTCAATTTCCATGGGTAAATGCCGATGCCCGAAGACAAAATGATCTCGATGCTTTTCGGTCAACTTTCGTTTGCAATACTGGACGAGCCATTCGTTTTCTTCTCCCAAAAATGTAATATCGTCATCACCAGAAATTAGTTTATTTTTTACCGAAAGATATTGTGCTAGCTTCACACCCAAATCAGGATGCAGCCACCGATACAGCCATTTAGAAAATGGATTCGTAAACACTTTCTTCATGCGCTTGTATCCCTTATCTCCCGGGCCTAGTCCATCACCATGGCCAATAAAAAATAGCGTGTCGTTAAACGTAAATTCTTTTGGTTGGTGATACACAGGAATATTGAGTTCTTGTTCAAAATAGCCATTCATCCACAAATCATGATTCCCTACAAAATAATAAACAGGTATCCCCGAATCGGTGATTTCGGCAAGCTTTCCTAGCGTACGAGTGAACCCTTTTGGCACCACCGTTTTATATTCAAACCAAAAATCAAAAAGATCGCCTAATAGAAATATTACCGCGGCATCTTCTTTGATTTGATCTAACCAAGCTACAAATTTTTGTTCCCGCGGGAAACTTTGTTCGTGTGTTGGAGCGCCTAAATGGTTATCTGAGGCAAAATATACTTTTTTTCCTTCCGGAAGTGTCATAGTAGCTATTTATAGGGCAAATATACTAAATCTCCAAAGACAGCATATGGGTTACTGTTTTCGGCAAAAAACGCTATTTTAATTATAACTGCTTTTATCAAGCTTTTATTTATACATTTATATAGTAATCGTATTGCTAAAAAATGCCCTTAAAATTTGATAAATTTAAAAACTACCTAAGAACGCACCCTAAGCGTTTTATTGTTTTTAGTCTTCTTTTGATTACTTATTATTTCTGTTTGCCGGATCCTTTATTCGATGACCCTACTGCTACCGTAATCGAAAGTCGTGAAGGACAACTATTGGGTGCAAAAATTGCTGCTGATGGGCAGTGGCGCTTTCCAGAAACAGATAGTGTTCCCGAGAAATTCGAAGCCTGTATTTTGGTTTTTGAAGATCAGCAATTTTATCGTCATTGGGGTTTTAACCCAATTACCATGGTGTCTGCAATTAAAGAAAACCTAAAAGCAGGAAAGGTCGTTAGAGGCGGCAGTACCATCACACAACAGGTAATTCGACTGGCTCGAAAGGGCAAAAAACGTAGCTACCTAGAAAAAATCATTGAACTTATCCTCGCTACACGACTTGAATTAGGTCACAGCAAAAAAGAAATACTCAATTACTATGCATCGCATGCGCCCTTTGGCGGCAACGTGGTTGGCTTGGATATGGCAGCCTGGCGTTATTTTGGCGTGCAAGCGCAAGAACTCTCCTGGGCAGAAAGTGCTACGCTCGCTGTGCTGCCTAATGCTCCAGCGTTAATTTACCCAGGAAAAAATCAAGAGAAGCTCCTAGAAAAAAGAAATCGTTTATTGAGGATAATGCGTACCGAAGGAACTATCGATAATATCACCTATACTTTGGCTATAGCCGAAAGCTTACCTAACAAACCGTATAACCTCCCACAAAAAGCACCCCATTTATTAGATCATTTAGCCCAACAACATACAGGGCAGCGTTTAAAAACGACTATTGATTTTTCGTTACAAGAAAAAACACAGCAAATTGCAAAGCGTCATTATGAAATTTTGCGTCAAAATGAAGTCCACAATATCGCAGTACTCATAGTAGATATTCCTACCCGAAAAGTAGTAAGTTATATCGGGAATTCACCAACGGACAAGCAACACCAGAAAGATGTGGATATCATACAAGCAGGTCGAAGTACAGGTAGCACCTTGAAACCATTATTGTATGCCGCGCTATTGGATAAAGGTGAATTACTACCAGAGATGTTGGTAGCCGATATCCCCACAGTCATTGCTGGATATAGCCCGCAGAATTATGACGAAAAATATCGTGGCGCCGTACCTGCTCACAAAGCCTTGGCCCGATCACTAAACATCCCTGCGGTTCGATTGCTTCAACAATATGGCTTGGCGCGCTTTAGAGATGAACTCAATCATTTTAACCTAAAAAACCTGAAATATAGTGCTAATCACTACGGATTGTCCTTGATATTGGGCGGCGCCGAGAGTAGTTTGTGGGACTTGTGCAAAACCTATGCGGGAATGGCAGGAACACTGAATCACTATTTGCAAACCTCTAGCGAATATTATCGCGATGAGTTCACGGAGCCATTACTCTTTGCTCATGAAAAAGTACATTTTGGACCAAAACAATTGGAGCAACCTAGTTTTGGAGCTGGGAGTATCTGGCTTACTTTTGAGGCGATGAAAAATGCCAATCGTCCGAGTAGCGAAGAGGCTTGGGAATTTTATGATTCGTCACAACAAATCGCTTGGAAAACGGGTACGAGCTTTGGAAATCGTGATGCCTGGGCTATTGGTGCCAATCAAAACTATGTAGTCGGCGTATGGGCGGGTAATGCCGATGGAGAAGGGCGTCCGGAATTAACTGGTTTGCAAAGTGCCGCTCCCGTACTTTTTGACATCTTTAAAAGTCTCCCTAGAACAAATTGGTTTCCGATACCCTTTGATGATGTGAAAGAAATAACTGTTTGTCAAAAAAGTGGACATTTAGCCAGCAGGCACTGCCCAAAGACTAAAAAAGCTTACACTGCAAATACTCCAATACATAGTACTAGCTGCCCTTATCATCAACTAGTACATCTTGACGCTAATGAAAAGTATAGTGTCAATGCTAATTGTGAATCCGCAGCTTCTATTGTTCACAAAGCTTGGTTTGTTTTACCACCCTTGATGGCTTATTATTACAAAAACTCGGATGCCAATTATCAAGAAATACCTCCTTATCGCAAAGATTGCAGTGCAACAGCTACTGGGCGCATGGATTTTATCTTTCCTAAAAACACCAAAGCAGTGATTATTCCAAAAGATTTTGGGGGACAAAAAAGTGAAATCGTTCTAAAAATCGCTCATACTATACCTGAAAAAAAAGTGTTTTGGTATTTGGATGAAACATTCTTAGGAAGCACAAAGCAGTTTCATGAAATGCCCATCCAACCCAAA
>CAZYRG010000067.1:0-8376 GCA_964650425.1 uncultured Flavobacteriaceae bacterium | reverse complement strand
GCAATTTCTTTTGATGAGAGATTAATTCTCAAATAGGCACAAAGTCGTAGATCTTTTGGCGTGAGGCTTGGATATTTTTCAGAAATATTGCTATAGAAATCCTGATGTGATTTATCAAAATTGATCGTAAATAATTCATTTTCTTTATCCGTGATATAATACTCTATATAGCGCTTTAATTCATTATATGCTGGATAGGCTAATTTTTCTTTTGATTTATCCTGAACTTCGGTAAGCTTGTCTTTGATCTTTTTCAAGATTTTATTCTTATTCATATTCACATGCGCTACCTGAGTTAATTCTCGACTCTTGTTCTGAATCTCTTCTTGCAGTCGCGCATTTTCTAATTCTACAATGCGTTTCTGCTGCTCTTGTTGTTCTAATTGAAAACGTTGTTCTTGTTCTTTGAGTGAAATCCGTTTGCGTTGTAATAGTTTTTGTTCTTGCTTCTTTAAGCGATATCGATTCCACAAAACCAAACACGCTATTAGTATCAATATCCCCAAAGCATAGAGTATATATGCCATGGTCGTTCTATGCAAAGGAGGTTTGATCATAAAAGTTATGGTGTCCTCCGTAATTTTATTTTCTGTTTTAGCACGTACCTTAAAGGTGTAATCTCCTTCATTAAGATTCAATAAGGTCGTATTAGAAGCCGTTCCCCATTCACTCCAAGGGTCATCGTTGAGACTTGTTTGATACAAAACATGACTTCCATAAACAGGTTTAGCGTAGGTGATATCTATATCGTTATCATCATACTGAATGGTATCATTCCTACTATATTGAATAGAATTATTAATACTTTTAATACATCTTATAAGCATCTTACTAGCATTCGAATCGGTAACTAGTTTATTTGAATCGGTATAAATCGCAAAACCATTATGAATTGGAATAAGTGTTTTTGATGTATCTAAAGGAAATACATTAAGCACATCAAAAATCAACCGTCCATGTAAATCTTCTAAATACTGATATCCTCCCTTACCCGAAATCGCCATATCTAAATTATTTAAATACCATATCTTATCGGTTGATTTTTTGATACTATTCGTAAAATCTGGAATCGTATCCGATATCCTATATGGGACAAAACTATTTTTTGATTTATCAAATAATTTAGTCTTCCCTGTACCCGTCAAAACAATTTGATCATCGATCTTGGTCACAAATGCTCTCGGAACACCCAAATCTTCAAATGAGTAAAATACTTTGTTTGTTATCGCTCCTGATTCAAAATCTACAGTCAGCTTATTGATCCCTTTAGGATTTAAAGAAACCCAAAGATTTTCCTTATCATCAATAGTAATAAATCTCCCACTATCTTTGAAATCCGCTACCGTTTTGTGAAATTTCCAGCTGCCAGTATCATTTTTTTTATAAATGCTAATTCCTTTATAATTCCCCGAAACCATGGTTGTTTTATTCACTCTTCTAAAATTCCATGCGCCTGGTTCAGTGCCTACATGTGTAAGCTTCCGATTATCATAAATGAATGCCCCTGTATCATGACCAACCCATAACAGTTCATCTATTACTTCTACATTCCATACCTGACCGCTTAGTAAGGAATTAAAAACTAGCGGATCCGTCATACCTAAGCTATAAAAGCCTTGATTGGTTCCCAGATACATCTGATCTTCATACATAGCGGCTGCATAAGTGGAACCAAAATCCCCAACATAATCAAACGTATAGGTCAGATTAGAATTCACTTTAACATAATCTATACCAGAATCTAATCCAAGCCAGAGGTTACGCTCCATATCTTCAAAAACAGTAAGAATGGTATTGTTTTGAAGCCCTTTTCGTTTATTGAGATGTACTTTAATAGATCCTTTACTATCCAGAATGTATAATCCGTTAGAAACGGTACCTATTGCTAAGTCACCATTACGAAGTTTTAAAAAAGAAAAAATCTGTGCTTTAGCAATTTCTGGACTAATAGAAAAGTCCCATTTCTGTAACTTGCCATTCTTTACAAAATACAAACCTTTAGTATTGGTAATTACCACTAATTGTTCTTGCATTTTTGTTACACCAATTATTTTATCATTCAATAAAGGATCACTAATGACTGGCATCAAATTCGTTCCAGAAAACTTGAACAAACCATACTTAGTGTCATTGACATAAAAATCTTTGTCGACCATGGTACTCCACTTGAAACGAAAAGGCGCAGGGATTTTTGTAGTCAATGAACCATCGTAAACATATAAATTTCTAAATGTTTGGAATATCTGATAGTTTTTGTACTTATGTACTTTCCAAAAATCTTCAATGATAGCAGTTTCTTCTTTGTTAAAAGAAAACAAAGAATCAAAACTAAAATCTCCATTATCTGATCGTTTTAGCACTCCATAATCGCCATCTAGACCAACATACAAACTATCGCTAGAAACAGCAAAAAGACTACGATTAACATGCTCATTAGGAATTACAATCTTTTTCCATCGTTCTCCATCAAATTCCAAGATTTTTCGACCATTAGCAAAGTATAAGATACCGTCTTCATTTTGGGTAATACTCCACGTTTTTTTATCAAAACCCATCTCGTGGGTATTATAATTTTTTACAAATGGAGTTCCTAATCTATCAAAGCTTTGCCCATACGCCAGTGTTGTTAGTAATGATAGTAATACTAAATAAAATCTATGCATGAATACATCAATATTTTGGAGGGTTAATTTACTAAAATTATCTTAACATGTATATATCTATCGTTATGAAATTATCTTAACATTCAACTAGGTTTCTGCTTTTTTTCGGGAAATAGCAGTTTTTTTTGACCCAATATATTATTTTTGACGCTCCTAGGTAACATGCTATTTTATGCTATGTTTTCAATGGTTTTATCATTTCATTAAGAATTCCTCCAGCTTAGCTTTACTACCTTTAGCATAAACAAATGAGGTCAAGATTCGATCGGTACAAAACCTTAGAAATAAACCTTGAATTTGTAATTAATCTTAGTAAGCAATTAAACTTAAAAAATGAAACGCTCTTTCCTTTTTGTTCTCTTAACTTTTTTACTTTATTCTTGTAAAAAAAACCACACCACTTTGGAGTACCCTATAACAAAAAAAGCAGACACTATTGACACCTATTTTGGCACAGAAGTGCCTGACCCCTATCGTTGGTTAGAAGATGATCGTAGTCCAGAAACTGCATCTTGGGTCAAAGTACAAAATGAAATTACATTCGGATATCTAGAGAACATTCCTTACCGAGATTCTTTAAAAAATCGTTTGGAATCGCTTTGGAATTATGAGAAAGTTAAGGCGCCTTTTAAAGAAGGGGACTATACGTATTTTTATAAAAATGATGGATTACAAAATCAATACGTTCTATATCGTTTTAAAAACAAAGGAGATACTCCGGAAGTGTTTTTAGACCCCAATACTTTTAGCAAAGATGGAACAACATCCTTAGGAACTATTAACTTTTCAAAAGATGGCAATCTGGCTGCATATTCTATTTCTGAAGGTGGTAGTGATTGGCGCAAAGTTTTAATTATTGATACGGAGAAAAAAGAACTTGTGGGCGACACATTGGTGGATGTGAAATTCTCTGGCCTTTCCTGGAAAGGGAATGAAGGCTTGTATTATTCCAGCTACGACAAACCAAAAGGAAGTGAGCTTTCTGCAAAAACGGATCAGCACAAATTATATTATCATCAATTGGGCACTTCTCAAAAAGAAGATCAACTGGTATTTGGTGGTACTCCGGAACAAAAAAGGCGTTATGTGGGTGGCACAGTAACCGAAGATGGAAAATATTTATTCATTAGTGCTAGCACTACTACCTCGGGTAATCAGCTATACTTCATGGATCTAGAAGAAAAAAATCCAAGATTGACTACCATTGTAGATAATTTTGATAGTGATACTTACTTACTAAGCAACGATGAAACTAAATTTTATCTCGTTACCAATAAAGATGCTCCCAATAAAAAAATTGTAGTTGTGGATGCCACAAAACCTACGTCTGACTATTGGAAGGATGTAATTCCAGAAACAAAAAATGTCTTAGAAGCACGTACTGCTGGCACCTATATTTTTGCAAAATATATGCTAGGGGCCGTTTCGCAAGTTAAACAGTATTCCTATTCGGGGGAATTTATCAATGATGTTCCTTTACCTGGACTTGGAAATGTTTATGGTTTTAATGGAAAAAAAGAAGATACTGTCGTTTATTATTCTTTTACCAATTACATAACATCAGGGGATATTTATATCCTAAATATGGAAAGTAATGAGAATAGTTTGTATCGCAAATCTAAAATCGATTTTGATAATACGCAATATATTAGCAAGCAGGTAACCTATACCTCAAAAGATGGAACGCCTATTCCAATGACTATTTCTCATAAAAAAGGAATTGAATTGAACGGAAAAAACCCAACAATCTTATATGGCTATGGTGGATTTAATGTCAGCCTGACCACCAACTTTAGTGTCGGAATGACGGTATGGATGGAACAAGGCGGTATTTATGCTGTTCCTAACTTGCGCGGTGGTGGCGAATTTGGCAAAAAATGGCATGATGCAGGAACCAAAATGCAAAAGCAAAATGTGTTTGACGATTTTATCGCTGCAGCAGAGTACTTAATCGACAAAAATTATACCTCTACAAATTACCTTGCTATCCGAGGCGGTTCTAATGGTGGCTTGTTGGTGGGTGCCACAATGACACAACGTCCTGACTTAATGAAAGTAGCACTCCCTGCCGTAGGTGTATTGGACATGCTTCGCTATCATACTTTTACTGCAGGAGCAGGTTGGTCCTATGATTATGGTACTGCACAAGATTCAAAAGAAATGTTCGAATATTTGAAAGGATATTCTCCAGTTCATAGTTTGAAACCTGGGGTTGCATATCCTGCAACATTAGTAACCACTGGTGATCATGACGATCGTGTAGTGCCTGCACATTCTTTTAAATTTGCTGCAACATTACAAGAATGTCAGACGGGAACAAACCCTACATTGATTCGTATCGAAACTGACGCAGGTCATGGAGCTGGAACTCCCGTGTCAAAAACCATTGAGCAGTATGCCGATATTTTTGCATTTACGCTGTATAATATGGGAATTCAAGAACTGGAAGAGTAGGTGATTTGAACGCTAAAAAATTTCGAGGATTCTTTGCGTGCTATCGTTAAAGGTAATGCTCTCTCCTCTTTTTTTTCCTAATAATAATTTTCCAATTGGAGTATTAGGTGCAATAGCAAAAACAACCTCGTCAGCAATCTTTACTTCGCCAATCGATATGGCTATAAAATAAACAGCTCTTGTTGTCCGCACCAAACTCCCTAGATGTACAACAGCGGTATTCGCATTTAATGAAATTTTAGCTAACAATTGCTGTAATTTCTGAATCTCTGCAAGCTGTATCCCTGCTTTTTCGCGTTCTAGTTGTACCATTGCACGTCCAGTCTCGTGCTTATCACCAGCGGTACTTTTTGTTTCCGATGTTAAGGACTCCTGTAACCTTGCAATGGTATGTTGGATACGTTGTAAACGTTCCTCTACATGGGTTATACAATGTTTATAAATTAATTCTTTCATGCTTTATTTGACATTATTTTCTTTTTTAGGATATAATTCAAAAGGTCCATAATAACCCATTTGTGTAACAATCCATTCTTTTCTTCTTTGGATAAAGGCTGTAGGTGGATGCGCTCGATATTTTCTTGGATTTGGCAAAATAGCTGCAATCGCTGCGGCTTCATATTTTGAGAGTTTTGCAGGGCTTTTTCCAAACCAATACTTAGCTGCAGCAGAGGCTCCATAAATTCCATTTCCCATTTCAATACTATTCAAATATACTTCTAGAATTCGTTCTTTGGGCCATAAAAATTCTATCAAAAAAGTAAAGTACGCCTCAAAACCCTTACGGATCCAACTCCGTGATGGCCATAAAAAAATGTTTTTTGCTGTTTGCTGTGAGATAGTACTTGCTCCTTTGAGTGTTTTTCCTGCCAAATTTTGTTCCATCGCTTTTTCTATCGCTGCGATATCAAAACCCTTATGTTTCATAAATTTTTGATCCTCTGAACAAATAACTGCCAGTTGTAAATACGGTGATATGTTTTCTATAGACTCCCAATTATGTTCAAATACGGTTTTTTCTTGTTCAAAATAGCGTATCGCCATAAGTGGCGTAAAAGGGACTGGAATCCATCGAAAACAAAGTGTTATAAATGCAGACATTATGATAAACCACCCTATCACAAGCGCTACAATCTTTACAAAACGTATAAACAAAACTTTCACAGGTGACATAAATTAAGAAACTATTTAGGTCTTAAAGCAGTTCCCTCAAAGAAAATACCTTCCCATCCGTGTTGCATAAAATTTCGGATGTTTTGATGATTCGTGCCTTCTGGGTCCATCAAGACTTCTAATCGATAATAGTCACCAAAACAATTCAGCGTTTGATCCTTGGTTAATCTCTGTAATTTGGCTAAAGCAAACACCTTACATGAACCAGAATTTTGTTCTGAGGTATTCCGAATAGCACCGTTGCGAAAAGCTGTAGGTGCAAAACTATAGTTTGCTTCTACTACAGTCATGGTTTCCTTAAATGTTACATTATGCGGGGTGTCGCGTAGTCTATCTAAAAAAGCAGTAATCTCCATATATAAAAGGTCTTCAATAATAATAAAATGTATAACAAAAATAGTCTTTCTGTTACTAACTATAGGTATTTTTATCTCACTGCCATTACTTTTGTAAAATCAGCATATAAGTAAAACTAAAACACTATTATGAAAAAAATCTTATGTTGTCTTAACATTATTAACAGTTTTTTTGGCGCTTTCGCACAAAAACCAATAACTCAAAAAAGGTCTAACGCAAAAATGAACGCAACGCACTTACTGATATTCAATTTTTTTGAAATTTCTGGAGAATACCTCATCCATGAAAAGTCTGCTATTAGGTATTAGTTTGCTTACTAGTATCAATAGTCCTGAAGGTTTTAGTGGAACGATCAACGAAACAGACTATACCAACTTTGCGTTTGGTCTTAATGTGGGTGATAAATGGGTATCAAAAAGAGGCTTTACTCCCTAAATTTATCTTGGATTTGGTAAAAATCTTATTAATATAGATGCCTATTTATGTGTTATATCTCGAGGCGACATTGGACTGGGATGTCGAATTTAAATAAAAGATTATCAGCATTGTGTATATTGATAAGCGCTATTAAAATTCACATTTTAAAATAATTTATCGTAAATTAACGTTAGACAAATAAACACATTCTATCATGAAAACGTTCTCCTACTTACTTGCTTTATCCATTCTATTTTTCTCCTGCTCCAATGATGATGAAGATACAACTACTCCAGAAGAAGTAGTCGTTTCTGAACAGCAGATTGCTACAACTTGGGATTTAACAGCTTATGAGTTTGTACAAGAAAATGGTTCCGTAACCACAGCAGGAATATCACTCCCTTTAACTGTTACTTCTAATGGTACTGATTTTGATTTTAGCTATACCTTATCTTCCGACCCAAACCTTTCGGAATCTACAGGAAGCTTTACAGTACAATCATCTGCCTCAGCTGGACCTCAAACATTCCCGATAGAAGATCGAGTTATTAGTACCAATGGTCAAGTAATCCCTGGCACGTGGGAATTATCGGAAGATAATATGCTAGAAATTACAGAAGGTGGTGATGTGACAACCTTTGAAATTATCAAATTTACTGAAACTACCATGCAGCTTAAATCAATGCCCGTGTCAACTGAAGATTTTGATTTGGAGGACATAGTCGATGTAGGAGTGGAGGTAGCACTAGAAGGATATTACCTATTTACTTTTATGAAGTAATATGAAATTTTCATAACAAAGGGAGGGAGGCTGAAAAGCACCAAAAATCAATATTTGTCATATTGAATCCAAATTATGCATTGCAAGCAACTTCGTCATGAAGCATCGAGATGCCACACATATCGACTTTTTCTTGGAGTAAGTAAATCAGTTGCTTCTGAGTAAAATCGAGAAGCTACGTTGACATCCAAAAACAGAAAATATTAATTTAACCTGGATTATGCATTAAAACTTCGTTATGAAGGTCGAAAATGCGATAAAGACTGACATTTTACAAGTTTTTGCATAGCATCGCTCTGGTTAAACTTGAAAATGTTGCGAAGCTCAGTATTTGAAGTAGTTTCGAGCTGTAATAGATTTTTTAATGCATAATCCAGGTTTAATGTTTATCAGTGCAATAGAATATTTTTTATAAAATATGCCTAGGCAAATTAAACTATATAACATTTTTAATGTCTTATCTAGTATAACTAATAAACCAACACAATGAAAATAAAAACGATAATTTTTGTCTGCACTCTATTTTTTATA
>CAZYRG010000066.1:4245-14748 GCA_964650425.1 uncultured Flavobacteriaceae bacterium | reverse complement strand
CATAAAAGTAGAATTTCACAAAAAATAAAAATAACTTTTAAATTTTGGAGTAAAATTAATCTTTAAAAAGAAGAGCTTTGATACCCTCTACTTTTTATAGTTTTCAACAACTATTATAATATTATCTTTTTCTTTTAAAAATTTAAAAAAATAAATGGTGGTTATTATGGGGTGTTCATAAGTGGTATAACTTTATAAATAAAAAGTAGTTTTTTTCGTTAAAGGTAATTTTCAGCAAGTTTTGAACAGGATATAATCAGGCTAATTCTTTGAAAATCTAACGAAAGTACTGTTTCGTTAACAATTGTTGACAATGAATAAACACACTTCTTTTTTTATAATTTTTAGTAGAAATAGAAGTTTATAAAGCTGCTCTTTCCACTTATAAAATGTCTATAAAAAGTAATGAGTTTTTTTTACTAATGATTTATAATTTTGGTATTAAAATTTTAGATCAAATTACCAAATATACTTGCACTATTTTAGAAACTATTTGTTCACATTGGTTGTCAACATAGGTTAAGCGATTATTAACAAAGAAACTTCTAATGTAAATTTAATGTAAATCAGCTAGTTGTATTTTTTATAAAATTAAAGGGGGTCATTCTTTCTAATGAAGCATTTTTAAAATAGACAAAAACAGATACTCATTAGTTATGTATCTTTGTAAAACATTTATAAAACGGAAATCAAATGAAAATAGCCATAGGAAATGATCATGCAGGTACTACTTATAAATTTTCTATAATTAAATATTTGGAATCCAAAGGTATAGAAGTTATAAATCACGGAACAGACGTAGAATCTAGTGTAGATTATCCTGATTTTGTACATCCTGTTGCAGCAGCAGTTGCTGATAAAAAAGTAGATTTGGGTATTCTAATTTGTGGAAGTGCAAATGGAGTAGCAATGACTGCAAATAAGTATAAGGAAGTACGCGCTGGTTTGTGCTGGATTTCTGAAATCGCGGCGCTTACGCGCCAACATAATAATGCGAATATACTTTGTATACCGGCAAGATATACTGCAGAGGCACAAGCAATAGCTATTGTAAAAACTTTTTTGGAAACGGAATTTGAAGGAGGACGTCATCAAAATAGAGTTGACAAAATAGCAATATGCTAATATAATGGGACATCACCACCATCATGATGGACATCATCACCCAGAACTTTCTGGGAGAAACCTTTTTATATCCATAGTTCTTAATTCTTTAATAACAATTGCTCAGGTAATTGGAGGACTTATTTCGGGTAGTTTGTCTTTACTTTCTGATGCACTACACAATTTCAGTGATGTAATTTCTTTAATAATTAGCTATATAGCTAACCGCTATGCAAGAAAAAAGGCTTCTATTGATCGGACTTTTGGATACAAACGGGCAGAGATATTAGCAGCATTCATAAATGCTGCAACACTTATTATTGTCGCAGCTCTTCTGATTGTAGAAGCAATAGAACGATTTTTTAGCCCGCAACAAGTGGGGTCTGAATTGGTGATTTTGTTGTCTATAGTTGCGATTTTGGGCAATGGTTTTAGTGTCTTATTACTAAAAAAACAAAGCAAAGTCAATATGAATATGCGCTCTGCATATTTGCATTTGATTACCGACATGATGGCTTCGGTAGCCGTATTAATTGGAGGATTATTAATGAAATTTTACCAAATATATTGGATTGATAGCTTATTGACTTTTGCGATCGCTATATATTTAATTGTAATGGGATATGATTTACTGAAATCTTCTTTTAAGGTTTTAATGCTTTTTACGCCAGACACTATTGCGGTACAACAAATAGTAGAAGCAGTAAATCGATTACCAGAAGTAAAAAGCTTACACCACGTGCACATATGGCAATTAAATGAAGAAGAGACGCATCTAGAGGCACATATTGATTTCCATGAAGATATTTCGATGTCAGCTTTTGGAAAAATTTATGAAAAGATAGAAACGCTGTTACTTAAAGAATATGGTATTAATCATATTACCCTACAGCCAGAATATCAAAAAGCAGATAGTAAAGAAATAATCGTTCAAGATTGATGGAAGTGACATTTATCATAAAATCTTTTAAAGAATTAAACACCATAGAACTCTACGAAATTTTGCGCTTACGCGCTGCAGTATTTGTCGTGGAGCAAGATTGTGTATATCAAGACCTAGACGCCAAAGACGATAGTGCATTACATGTTATTGGGGTTAAAAATCAAACAATCATAGCCTATGCAAGAATATTTGATCAAGGCCACTATTTTGAACAAGCCTCTATCGGGCGTGTTGTCGTTGCTAAATCGGAGCGCCAATATGGCTATGGACATGCGTTAATGGCAGCTAGCATCAATGCAGTCTACGAACGATTTGGTCATAAACCGATTAAAATATCAGCACAAAAACACCTTAAAAATTATTATAAGCAACACGGTTTTATAAAAACCGGAGTGGAGTACTTAGAGGACGGAATTCCACATATAGGGATGTTAAAAACCGAATAAGGATGCTCCTTTAAATTCAGGTTTAATGTAAAATATCGTTGTACTTTGCTGCATTACCGAGGATTTCTTTACTTTTTAAGACAGCAGGATCATGTTGTACATAGTATTTATAAAGGCCTTCACTATAAAAATAACGTTTTATAATCTCGTTGGTTAACAAATGAGAGATTTCGTCTTTTTTATGGTTTAGCTCTTTTTCTTTTGCATTTTTGATATTCTTTAACAACGCTTTATAACTGGCATCTATATCATCATCAAAAGTTTCTTTTTCAGCAGTTCTCATTGTTTTTTTAAGCAAGACTTCGGTCTGCGTTTCATAGCTGAAATTTCCATTTTTTAAGTATTTTTTAAAAGCATCATAATCCGAATCCGTAAAACTAAAGCTATTCAGATCCTGAACATCGTTATTATTATAATATTCTGTAGCGTAATTAAAGATCGTATACTCTTTCATAAGCGTCTTGGTAATCGGACTATTTTTCGCAGAGGCAATTTCGATATCCGGCTGTATACCGCCACCATCATAAACGGTACGACCATTTTTTGTTTTGAATGCTTGATAGTCGGTTTCTTTTATTTTTACCGCATCATCATTTTCATCACGATTCCAATAGTCCAACGATTGGATGCATCTGCCACTAGGTGTATGGTATCTGGAAATTGTTACTTTTAATTTTGTTCCATGTTCAATATCTTTTGGACGTTGTACAAGCCCTTTACCGAAGCTTCTGGCACCAATAACCACGCCTCTATCCAAGTCTTGCACACCTCCAGCAACAATTTCACTTGCAGAAGCACTACGTCCATTAACTAAAACTACCAAAGGTATTTCGGTATCGATAGGATCTTGTCTCGTAAAATAAGGTTTGTTATATTTCTTGACAACAGATTTCGTTTCAGTAATCAAAGTTTGTTTGGGCACAAAGATATTTGTCACAGCAATAGCTTCTGTAAGCAGTCCTCCGGGGTTATTTCGCAAGTCCAATATAATTTTATTAGCCCCTTTACTTTTGAGATCTAATAAAGCTGCTATGGTCTGTTCTGAGGCTTTTTTGTTGAATTTTGATAAGACAATATAACCGCTTTTATCATCGAGCAAGGTATAGAAAGGCACCGCATTTACTTCAATTGCTTCTCGTGTCAATGTGGTTCGTTTGATTTCATTCTGTCGTTTATATACGAGCTTTATTTTAGTCCCTGCTGCCCCTTTGAGTAGTTCTCCTGCATCATCTGTAAAATCTGCCACTTTGGTATCTCCAATCTGTATAATTTCATCACCAGCCTTCAGGCCAGCTTTGTCTGCAGGATAACCTTTATGAGGTTCTATAATAAGAATCTTATCCTTTATGGTACGAACTATGGCTCCAATTCCAGTATACTCTCCCGCATTACGAATACGTGCAGCTTCTACATCTTGTTCACTCCAATAAATGGTATATGGATCCAATTTTTTCAACATCCCCTTGATGGCTGAATCCATGAGATCTGCAGGATTGGTCTCATCCACATAGTTTTTATCAATTTTGTAATAAATGTCAGTAAAGATTTCGAGTTGTTTAGACACCTCAAAACGATCAGACTGGAAACTTGCACCAAGTACAAAAAGAGCAATAGTTAGCAAAGGGAGTATAACACGCTTCATCATCAGTTATTTATTTTTTAAGATTTTTCAATTTTTTTAATGCTTTTATGACAGCAGTTTCTAGAGTTTTTAGCTCTGGGAGTTCTTTGCCAACATAGACAAGCATAAGCCAATAGCGATTACCATCTGGCTGATTTACAAGATACTTATTTTTTCGATACGCTTCGCGAAGTAGGCGTTTAATTTTGTTACGATCTACGGCATTTTTAAAATTACGCTTGCTTACAGACACTCCTGTACGAGTGAATTGTTCTAGGTTTTCTGAATCAATTTGAAGATAAAATAAGCGAACAGGATATTGACCGATGGTATTTCCTTCGCCAAAAAGTGTTTCAATCTGCTTTTTCTGCTTTAGTTTTTCTTCCTTACCGTAGCGTTGGTTCATAGACGATTATTTACCATCAAGTTATTTTCAAGTGACAAAAAAGGAAATAACTATTTTCAGCACCAAAAGTACGGATTTTGCAGGAACCTATTCTCTTGTTGGCTCTGGATAAATGTTATTCACAGGGTTTACATCTGCCATCCTTCCAGAAGCATCGATAACAATATTTTTGATCGCTTTTAAAGGTTTTTCTAGTGTCAATGTATATTCTGGCGAGGCCCAACTCCAATCTTTAGCTGTAGCGTGTTCTAGCTGGTATTCTACAGGCTTGTCTTTTCGCATCATTTGAAGCGGAATATAGATAAGTTCTTTTGTACCATCTTCATATAATACAAAAAGGTCAATAGGCATTGGCATTAGTCCATTTCTACGTAATTGGATTTGTGTAGTGTCTTCTTTTTCTGTAACCGATTTGATACTATAATCAATTTGATTGGTTGTTTTTGTCCAGTCTGTTAAATACCAGTCTAGTTGCATTCCTGATACCTTTTCTGCAATACGTTTAAAATCGTTGGGTGTTGGGTGTTTGAATTTCCAGACATCATAATATTTTTTCAAAACTTCGGCTAGCTGCTGCTCTCCAATAACATAACCTAATTGTGCCAAAAACACTTCTCCTTTAGAATAAGCAGAAGCGCCATATGCGGAGTTCAGCGCATAGCGATCAGAATGGGTAGTTTGTGGTTGTTCTGTTCCTGATTGTGCTAGGGCATAATAACTGTGATAAGCGCCTATATGAGGGTTTTCTTTGTTATTTCCCATAATTTCGGCCATGGCATTTGCAGAGATGTAACTGGTAAAACCTTCGTCCATCCATTCGTGTTTGGCTTCATTGGTTGCTAAAACATGTTGAAACCAGGAGTGTGCCAACTCATGCGCCGTTACACCAACCAAACTTCCAAAAGAACGTTCTCCAGTAATGAGTGTACACATAGCATATTCCATACCACCATCACCTCCTTGTATCACGGAGTATTGCTTGTATGGATATTGACCTATTTTTTGATTAAAGAAATCCATTAACCGCGCAGTAATAGGTTGTAGTTTTTTCCAGTTTTCTTGAATCTCTGGCTTATTCTTATATAAAAAATGGAGCTTAGGGCCATCAGGAATGGGTAAAATATCATGTACATAATCAGGATCAGCAGCCCACGTAAAATCATGTACCTTGGGCGCTATAAAATGCCATGAGAGTTTTTTTACTTTATGTTTTACTTTGGTTCCTGGAGTTTCGTATCCATAACCAATTTCATCACCATTTTGTAGGTACCCAGAACCACCAAGAATGTATTTTTTGTCGATATTGATGGTGACATCAAAATCACCCCAAACACCATGAAATTCACGACCGATATATGGATCAGCGTGCCAGCCTTCAAAATCATATTCTGCTATTTTTGGATACCATTGCGTCATAGATAGGGCAACACCTTCTTTATTATTTCTACCGGAACGGCGAATTTGTAAGGGCACTTGTCCTTGAAATTTTAAGGTAAAGGTGCTTTTTGCTCCTGGCGCGATAGGAGAAGCCAAAGTCACTTCTAAAACAGTACCAGCAACATTGGTCGTAAGTTGACTACCATTTTGTTGTAAGTTCATCACCTTTAGGAAACCATATTCTTCGGGTTGTAATTTGTTGATTCTATCTTGTACCCTTCCATCTGGATCAGCAATACTTCTGGAATTTACATCCATTTCACTTCCTGGTTGAAAAGCATTATAAAACAAATGATAAAACACTTGTTTTAAGGTGTCTGGAGAATTGTTTGTGTAAATCAGTTCTTGTGAGCCTTCATAAGTATACGTATCAACATTCATATCCACCTCCATGGTATAAGAGACGTGTTGTTGCCAGTAGCTTGTGTTGTTTTGAGCACTAAGACAACTAGTAGTCAAAACCAATAAATAAAATATACGTCTCATATAACTTATAGTTTGCTTGCCATAATAAAGGCATTATACAGATTGACCATTTTCCCAGATTTAGAAATTTCAGGGAATTTTTTGGTGTTAGATGGATCACCAGCTACCATTACCGTATTGGTAGTTTGCACACCACTATCCATCAAGATTTTTTTGACTTGCGGTGCCGTAAGTTTAGGGAAATAAGACCGAATAATAGCAGCAACACCAGCTACAGCAGGGGCCGCCATAGAAGTCCCTTGTAGGTATTCATAGGTGTTATTTGGAGTTGTTGCCCAAATTTTCATGCCAGGGGCAAACACATCCACATTATCTTTACCATAATTAGAAAAAGGCGCAATCATTTCGGACCCATAGGTATGATTCAGTGCACCTACAGTTAGAAAATTTGTAGAAATTTCATCGCCCAATTTGATTTGATCATTTGGATAGACGACATTTTCGTCCAAATTTTTACTTTCATTACCAGCAGCTTTAATAATAAGAACATCCTTGCTGGCAGCATACTTAATAGCGTCTCTTACCCATTCTGGGTGAGTAGAATAGTATTTACCAAAACTACCGTTAATGACTTTAGCACCATTATCTGTAGCATAGCGAATGGCCAATGCAATATCTTTATCATACTCATCACCATCTGGAACCGCTCTCAAAACCATTATTTTGGCATTATTAGCAACACCATTCATTCCAACATTATTGTCGCGTTGTGCAGCTATAATTCCTGAAACATGGGTACCGTGTTTGGTGTTTTCTTTGTTATCCGAATCTGGTCCGTCTACATCTCCATTTCCATATTTGGTGTCTTTTATGTCATTGGGATTATCACCTAATATTTTTCTCGCGTCGAGGTTTAGATTATAATGGGATTCTAAACCACCTTCAAAATATTCAACAGCTCCGTTTATTTCTGAGATAATATCAGGTATTCTTTGACCATCCTCTAAATTACTATACATCTGTAACAACCCACCTACATTTTGCTGCATTTCAGTTGTCTCTGGTTTGAAATCCTGAAGTTCTTTTCTGGTATAATCTTCTTTTCCTAATGCCTTAGCAACCGCAGTATGCGCAGTTGTTATTTGTTCCAGAAGACCCTTGTAACGGGATGAGTTCTGCGTGTTTTCTGTAACTTTTTCTGCTAATTCTGCCTTAGCTTGGGTATATGTTGCATATGCATCGCGATCAGCAGCAGGAATATCTGCAAGGGTTTTGCCAGAGAATTTGGCATTCTCATCCCGAACAATTCTTGTCAGTTCTAGGTTTTCTGACACAATATCTCCCAGAAAATTCCAGCCATGAATATCATCAACATATCCATTATTATCATCATCTTTTCCGTTTCCAGGGATTTCACTTTTGTTGGTCCAGATCACATTTTTCAGATCCTCATGCTCAATATCCACACCACTATCAATGACCCCAACAATAACAGGAACGCCTTTTTTATTTTTTAAAAGCTCCGCATAGGCTTTGTTGATGCTCATCCCCGGAATGGTATCCGTAGTAAGATCAGCACTCCCCCATGATTTTAGTTCGTCAGTTGACAAGGATCGCGTTTTTAGCGGTAACTTGTCAATATTTGCTATAGGTGTAGATAATAGTTTTGGAGCACCACAACCTGTCAAAAAAAGCGATGTTGCTGCACTAAAAAGGGTCGTTTTAAAAAAAGTATTCATTTGTTGTTTTTATTTTTTTGATCGGATTCATTACAAAGCCGATTTTATAATCACAGTCCTGTTTTTAATTTTTTTATCGTGTCAAGATACTGCGAATTCTTTATTAGTTTATTAATTCTTCAAATTTATAAGTGTTTTTGAGCCGCACCCCCTTTTCGGTATGTTGGACGGTAATAACTTCGTTATGCGCATCATGTTGCAAAAATAAATACCAGTTATTATCAGCAGCAGCATTCAAAAACAATTCTTTTTCGGACAAGGTTTGTAATGGCCTTGCATCATATCCCATCACATATGGTAAAGGAATATGTCCTACAGTTGGCAATAAGTCTGCCATAAAAACAAAAGTCTTGTCCTGATAGTTGATATGAGGAATCATTTGTTTTTCGGTATGTCCATCTGCAAAAAGCACTCCAAATCCTAACTCTGATTGTTCTTGATAAGCGTTTTTTGTGGTTTTATTGATAAAATGTAATTGCCCACTTTCTTGGATGGGCAGGATGTTTTCTTTTAGAAAAGAGGCTTTTTCTCGGGCATTGGGTTGTGTTGCCCAATCCCAATGCGACTTGGTGCTCCAATATTTTGCATTTTTAAAAGTAGGGATATAGCTGGTTTTGTCAGCATTCCATTCAATGGCTCCTCCACAATGATCAAAATGGAGATGTGTCATAAATACATCCGTAATATCATCTGGGTGGAACCCTTTATCATTAAGAGATTTTTTTAAAGAATAGTCACCCCATTGGTGATAATAACTAAAGAATTTATCGGATTGCTTGTTTCCCATTCCCGTATCAATAAGCAGGAGACGATTTCCATCTTCGATCAGTAAACATCGTGCTGCAAGATCGATCATGTTATAGGTATCTGCGGGATTTGTACGTTGCCAAATAGTTTTTGGGACAACCCCAAACATGGCACCACCATCTAATTTAAAATTTCCCGCTTCGATAGGGTATAAAGTCATAACATGCAAAATAGAAAAAAAAGAAGATTTTCCTACAGAAATTAGAGCGCTTTTAACAATTTTTTAGAAGATGTTCTAGCTAATAATTTTTGATTTATTGGCAATCTACTTTTTGTCAGTTGCTTCTGAATTAATAATGCCTTCCAAACATTTTCCATAATATAGGAACGCTTTAATTTCTTTGACGCTAACAAGACGTTCTATATGTATGATTAATAAAGTGTTTGAGATAGCTTCTATGCGACGGTGTTGCTTTCAAAAAACAAAACCAGTTTATCCGTAAAAAAGTGCTTTATATATTCAAGATGTTCTCCCAAGAGAAAAAACCGTTTCTAAAATTGTGCGTGGTGGATAGAATAATTTTTTGCTGCTAATTGCTATGATAGTTTTGCGAAATCCTAGGAAAGCGTGCTTTTTGACTGCAAAAAAGGATAAATTCACACCTTAAAATTGTGGATTATTTGACATAAAGTATATTTTTACGGAAAAACACAATAGGCATGTTAGAACTTGCGGGAATTATTATTTTGGGGATATTAGCACAATGGGTAGCATGGAAATTAAAAATTCCGGCTATTTTACCATTAATTTTAATAGGATTACTCGTAGGTCCTATAGCCACATTGTTTACTGAAGATGGCTCGAAATTAATTCAGCCCATATGGAACGGTCAGAAAGGATTGTTTCCAGGCGAGAGTTTGTTTTATTTTGTTTCCTTGGCCATTAGTATCATCTTATTTGAAGGTGGGCTAACCCTTCGTAAAAGTGAAGTGCTTAATGTAGGCCCTATCATTATTAAATTAATTACGATCGCTGTGGTTGTAACCTTTTTTGGAGCAGGACTGGCGGCACATTTTATCTTTGGGCTTAGTTGGCCAATTTCATTCTTGTTTTCTGCTTTGATCATTGTGACAGGCCCTACAGTGATTACACCAATTTTGCGAAATATCCCGCTCAAAAAAGATGTCTCTGCGATTCTCAAGTGGGAAGGAATATTAATTGATCCTGTCGGAGCTTTGGTGGCCGTTTTGGTGTTTGAGTTTATAAGTGTAGGAGATGAGGATCACGCTTTTACTCTGACTGCTTTGTCAGAGTTTGCTAAGATCGTTCTTTTTGGTTTTACTTTTGGTTTTACTTTTGCCCATGGGTTGGCATTTTCTATTCGAAAGAAGATTATACCACATTACTTACTCAATGTATTTACCCTAGCAGCAGTACTAGGTGTTTTTGTGCTTTCTGATCTTTTTGCACATGAATCAGGTCTGTTGGCTGTAGTGATTATGGGAATGGTGTTAGGGAATATGAACTTACCAAATTTCAAAGAACTCTTGTATTTTAAAGAATCGTTGAGTGTATTGTTGATCTCCATTCTTTTTATCCTGTTGGCCGCCAATATGAATTTAGAAGAATTATA
>CAZYRG010000066.1:0-4145 GCA_964650425.1 uncultured Flavobacteriaceae bacterium | reverse complement strand
TGATCTCCATTCTTTTTATCCTGTTGGCCGCCAATATGAATTTAGAAGAATTATACCTCATTTATAATTGGGAGGCATTGACTCTTTTTGCAGTAGTAGTGTTTTTAGTTCGCCCATTAGGGGTGTTTTTAAGCTCCGTGAATTCCGGACTCAAACTCAACGAAAAACTCTTTATCAGTTGGGTAGGCCCACGAGGAATCGTAGCCGCAGGTATCGCCTCGCTGTTTGGGTTAAAGTTAGCAAAACAAGGTGTGGATGGCGCAGAATATATCACACCGATGGTGTTTTTAATTGTTTTAGGCACCGTATTACTCAATGCAACTACCGCAAGAGCTTTTGCAAAAATGGTTGGCGTATTTCTAAAAAAATCCGAAGGCATTTTGATTATTGGTGGGGCAGAAGTATCACGATTAATCGCAGCGTACTTACAAAAGAACAACCGCAATGTGGTATTGATTGATAGCAATAGAAACAATGTAAAACTGGCAGAATCTATGGGGTTACAAGCCATTGAAGCGAACATTTACAATGATCAGTTAGAAGACAATATTGAACTGAATGATGTAGGGTTTTTGATGGCATTGACAGGGAACAGCCAGATTAATAAGTATGCTATAGATAAGTTTAAAGGACAATTTGGAGAGAATGGCTCTTTTAGGTTAATTACTCCTCAGGAGATGAGTGACCCAGAGAATAATCCGGAAGAAGGTTTATTTTCTCATACCGATGATTATATACAGCTCACAGAAGTGGCGCGTAAATATCCGAGTATATCCGAAATAAAGCTCAAAGGTAAAAAGCATTATGATGAGGTGATTGCTACCACTGTAAAGGAAGAAGAGATTATACCAATCTTTATTAAAGAACCAAGCGGGGAGATACAAATCATTTCGTCTTATAGTAATAAATTGGAGAACATTAAAGAAGGTTCAAAGTTGGTGTATATGGGGAAGTCATTGGAAGCGGTTGAAGTAGAGGCTTAGCAAAATTAAAAGACCAGAAAAATTCATGTTTTTCTGGTCTTTTTGTTTGTTTTCTTTTAAGCTTTCAAGGAATGTAATAGGTGTTATAATCCTTGTACTCTAACAGGAGCTACTTGTATCTTATAAAAACCAGTGGAATATTCTCTTAGGGAATAACTACCAGAGTTTTGACTTGTAATTACATCATCCGCAAAATTTATAATTACACTACCCAATTCATCATTTCCTTCGGTAAAGCTTTTTTGTACTGTTTGTAACTGGTTAGTTTCTCTACTAGCACCAAATTTTAAGCCAATCTTTTTTAATACCCCACCTACAGTGCTTTCTTTTTGTCCATCTATCCCGAAGTTGGTGGCAAATTGCACAGATCGTTGTTCGGTAATAACTGTTTGCACTGTTAAATCTACCTCCTCAACACTTAATTTGATAGAAGATGCATATTCATTAAGATCCCAATTAAAGATAGGCAGATTGAGATCAACCTCCTTATTACTTATCGATCCAATAACATGAAAACGAATGCCGAAAAATTTGTAGCTGCTGTATTTGATATCAAAAAGCTCATCGTGAGTAACTGAAAAAAAAGTATTTAGCTCAGAACCCACACCATTTTTGGAATTAATTAAAACACTTATTTTAAATTCAAAAGCTCCTCCAGTCCATGGGTTTCTGTTATTTTTTTTTGATGTGTTTCGGAACACAGGATCACCACTTTGATCACTGATTTTTTCATAAGCACTCATAGCATCTCCATTCATACTAAATTTGGTAATGTGTTCTTGAAAATCAAAAGAAAATTGATCTTTGGTGTTTTGAGGAGTCAAATTATAATATAAATAATCTCTTTGCCAGCCGTCTGCGTTTTTGTAGATATTGTAGGCATCTATAATTTTAGTATCCAAGACATTTGCTAATTTTTTGCTGGATTTATCATTGGTTTTGCTTATACCATCAAATGCAGTATCCAAAAAATCAAAAACATAGGTGTCGCTTTGCATAAGTTTTGTGCCATTTTTATTGGCAAGCGTGTTTTTATCTTTCAGAATTACACGCTCATTCTCTTTGATTACGATTACAGGAAAGGCAGGAATGGCATAACCTGGTATTACAAGTTCTTTTCCTGTACTATCAAATACTGGCACGTCATTCGTGTTATCCATTCGGATAGCTACGCTAGGAATTTCTGTGGCAGTATTCCATGAATATGCCGAGAACGATTCATTGGGCAGTTCTGGAACAAAAATTGTTAACAGAGGACTATTTTGCTCTAATTGCGACAAACGACTTTCTGATACGTAGTGCTTCAAAATAGCTTCTCGAAAGGTGCTTCCATCTGCAAGTTTTTGATCCTTTACCATATGATATAAAACATCATAATCTTTATCAAACATTTTAAGAGCTTCTGCTTTTATAAAGGTTCTTAATGCACTGTTTTCTTCTACAGCTTTTGCAAGAGCAATGGCAAAATCCTTTTTCGAGGCTGTTTTTTGATCATAAGTGATTGCAATAGGAGCTAATTCTTGTGAGGTGTCTGATGGGATGTTATCATTATCTTTTTCACAAGAAAGCATAAAGAGACTTATTAATCCTAATAATAATGATTTAGCGATTGGCAGATTCCTTTTTTTAGTTTGTAAATTTGTTTGGTGCATGATTTTAAAATTCATTAGTTCGATTTTTGATTGTTGTTTGATTTTTATTTAAAATAATTCTCTTGAAAACTAAAAGACGTGACAAATTAAGAGATAATTTCAGCTGTATTCATACGTGTTAACACGTATATTGTTAGTGTATTAATGAGACCGGGTTCTCTATGAGGTAATTTTTCAAAAAGCCGTTAGATAATCTTGACAACTGTAGTTAAGGTTCAATGAACTCTTCTAAATAATAGAAATATACCCACAGAAATTTGTGGAATAACCGCTAGGAATACTTTGGAAATTGCTTTAAAACAACCATTTATCAAGGAAAACCGTTAAAAAAACTGGCAAAATCAAGAATTTTTACGATATTGCATTGTTAAACCTACAATAAAAGCTCCCAAAGATGAAAAAATATATAACACTCCTCTTTTTATTTTTAACAACTGTTTTTATATCCTGTATGGATGATGAGTTTGAAGAAGCAGAATCTCTTGAAGCTATCATCAAAGATATTGTAGATAGAAAAAATATATTATTAACGAGAGATAAAGAATGTTTGGTTTGTAATTTTGATGAGACGACACCAGAGGTTATTTATTGCGATAATGGAGTTAATGAAGACGGTGAAAATGTTATACTACAAATCTCTCAAGGAACGGTTGTAGAAATTGTTGGTATTACGTTACTTGATCAAATCGAAAAGGTTTCTAAAAGCGCGGTCTGTGACTTCTACACAGAGCAATAAGTGAGAATTATCTTTAGTATTAATTAATTTTTGTTTCTAGTTATATTGGTTAAAAAGATATTTAGACAGCAATAATATTCTGTTTTTAGTACTATATGGGGCTTTTTGTAGCTAAAAAGATGTAAAACTTCAAATATTTTTAAAAAAACAACTACTAGTAAAAATCGCCAAAACGCACAAATATAGGACTAAAAACACTTTATTTTTGGTTTTTTAAAAGTTTATATATATCATTGTGTCGAACTAATATTAAACCTACTATTAAGTATGAAAAAATTTATGGCTTTGGCAGCAATTGCCCTGACAGTGTCCTTTACCTCTTGTAATAATGATGATGATGACAATGATAATGGAGAAGATTCTTCGAGTGGAGCTTGCAAAACTTGTGAGTTTCAATCAATATCAACGGAATACTGTGACAATGGAGATGGAACCATTACTATAACAGCACTTGGAATATCGCAAACTCAAAATCTTGAAGGAGTTGCTTTTGACCAATTTGTTTTGGGTTTAGAATCCTCAGGAACATGTAATTAATCAAAAGTATAATGTAAAAAAAGGACCTTTTACTAATTAGTAAAAAGTCCTTTTTTATTTATCTTAAAATCTTAGTAAAATTGACTATTGTTCTATTCCACTGTTACAGACTTAGCCAAATTCCTTGGCTGGTCAACATTTTTGCCTAACATTACTGCAATGTGATAAGATAATAATTGTAGCGGAATTGTAGTCAAAAGGGGTGTTAACAACTCACTAGTTTCAGGAATTTCGATC
>CAZYRG010000065.1:0-14835 GCA_964650425.1 uncultured Flavobacteriaceae bacterium | reverse complement strand
CACTAGAGCTACCGTCATAGCTTCCCTCAATATAGACATTGGCGCCAATAATAGGGTTTTGTTTTTTGTCGGTAACGATTCCCGAAACGGTCGTTTGTGCAAAACTGTTTGCGACAATGAGAAAGAAAAATAGAAGGAAATTGATTGTTTTCATGGTTGTTCGTTTTTTGATAGGTCAAAGATGAGGCAGTTTTCTTCTTTCTGGAAAACAAAACGACTGAACTGTCATAAAAGAGGGTTCAATTGTTATTGGAAGGAATATTTACTAATGAATACTGTGTAAATGACCAAAGGAGCGGTTGGTTTTAAAAGTAGAAAACGTTTGTTTTTTCGATCAAGAAAATACGTTCCTTAACCGAGCAAACAACGCTTTAATAAACGGCCA
This sequence comes from uncultured Flavobacteriaceae bacterium, assembly GCA_964650425.1. Classification (GTDB taxonomy): domain Bacteria; phylum Bacteroidota; class Bacteroidia; order Flavobacteriales; family Flavobacteriaceae; genus Aquimarina. The sequence goes on along the minus strand of CAZYRG010000065.1, from coordinate 14,450 downwards.
CTTCGGCATACTCATAATAATACGGAGGTCCTCAGCAAAAGAAGTTTCTTCATCCAGAAATTTAAAGATACGGGTGACCTTTCCATTTTTAAACATGCTCGTAAACAGTGAGGCACCTTTTTCATTATGTTTGGCCAAAATGTCGAGTAATAGCAAATCATAGTACCAAAACTTGGTCCGCTTTGTAAACAGATGTAATGGTTTTTTGGTTTTGAGATAGGGGATAAGTGCTTCCGTTTTTTTGGTGGCATTTCGGAAGGTGTATCCAGTACTTGCTTTGGTCCATCCACCAGCAGTACCAATATGGAGCACGTTTTGGGTATTTTTGGTATGGAACAGGTGACTTGTCATTGGGATAGAACCCATTTCTTTCTCTAGAATTTCGTAGTTGGTGATGTTCTTTTCTTGCAAATAGATTTTTATAGACTCCTCATATTCTTCTTGTGCCAACAAATCTTTAGAAAACAAGGTATATTCTAATAGCGCCGTTGTCGGTGAAGTTGGAAGTACATACATAAAGCGTGTGTTCCCTTTTTGCGGAATAGCAAAATCCATAAAAGTCGCCACATCTTGATCAAAAATAGCTTGATCTGTTTTGATAAACCAGCCTACAAAATGTTGATTAATGAGTGGGTATTTAGGGGCTTTGCGGTACTCATGATCTAATAGAATACTATTGAATATTTTTTTTGCGTGATAGGTATGCTTTTGGGTGCTGACAATTGCTTCTGTTTCGTTATCATCAATCGCTATTAGTGTTTCTTGAGAAAAATAAATGTTCGATTGTTGGTCTAGTACCTTCCAGATATAAGCATAAAAGTTTTTGCTTTGTACCATATTATAGGTATAAGGAGCGATCGGACTTTGTTTGGTGTGATCTGTACTGTCGAATAAAATATGATGCCATTTTTTGCTTACAATTGGCTCCCAGAGATCTTTTTCCTTTTCCCAATAACACCAGATATGATCTGCAATAGTTTTGTCTTTGCTATCAATAATGAGTATTTCGCTTTCGCTAAAAAAAGGATCCATAGCCATACGATAGGCGAGCATTAAGCCCGATGCCCCGGCTCCAGATATGATATAGTCGTATTGCTTCATGAACGCAGAAGTGGTCTAAACTTTTAGATACTATTAGGCACAACCATAAGGAAGCGACCAATAATAACGAAGGTAAAGTTTTTTACACTCCATCCCTAAAGACGGGCAATGTAATTCTTCATTCATAGAAAATAAATAACCCCAATAAAAATAAATAATAATCAGACCCGATCGATCACTTCTTTGGCTTTAAAAGGTCGAATAATTAATCGAGATGCTTTGTCAAAATTGATATAATTATAGATCCAATTAAACATAGTGATAAATCGATTCCGGAAGCCTACTAAGAACCAAATGTGGATAAACATCCAGATAAACCAAGCAAAAAAACCACCAAAGCGCATTTTGCCAATATCAACAACCGCCTTGTTACGGCCAATAGTAGCCATAGATCCTTTATCAAAATACTTGAAAGGGAGCATCTCTTTTCCTTTGAGGTGGCGTTTTAGGTTTTTTACTAAATGATCTCCCTGTTGAATAGCAGGTTGCGCTACCATAGGATGCCCTCTGGGGAAGTCCTCAGTTTCCATGAGTGCAATATCACCCAAGGCAAAAATTTTATTATAACCTTCTATTTGATTAAAGCGATTCACTTTATAGCGATTAGCTCTTGGTATTAAGGCTTCCGCTTTGAGTCCTTCTACTGGAGCTCCAGTAACCCCTGCCGACCAGATAAAGGTTCCAGTTTCAAGAGTGAGATCCGTATTGGTCGATACGAGGTGATTTTCATAATTCGTTACCTGCGTATTCAAATGAATATTGACGCCTAATTTTCGTAAAAATTTATCCGCCTTGATAGAGGCCTTTTCACTCATTGGCGGCAGCACACGATCCGCACCTTCGATAAGGTGGATTTGCATAATGCTAAAATCCATATCGGGATAATCCCGCGGTAATACATTGTTCTTGAGCTCTGCAATTCCGCCGGCTAGTTCTACACCTGTAGGGCCAGCACCTGCAATGACAAAATTTAGTAATTCTTTCTTTTTTTCTTCATCAGTAGTAATTACAGCCTGTTCTAGGTTTTCTAGCATTAGACTGCGTAAGTTCAATGCTTGCGGTAAGCTTTTCATACGCATCGCCTTAGCTTCAATTTTTGCATTACCAAAAAAGTTGGTTTTAGCTCCTGTGGCGATTACTAGATAATCATATTCGATACTCCCGATTCCTGTATGTACTTTTTGATTAGCGGGATCTATACCAGTCACCTCCGTCATTCGGAAATAGGTGTTTTTACCACGTTTTACGATTTTTCGCAAAGGATACGCAATAGAATCTGGTTCTAGTGATGAGGTGGTAACTTGATAGAGTAGAGGTTGAAAAGTATGATAGTTTTGGCGATCTAGAAGTACTAATTGGACTTCTTCATGCACCATTTTTCTGGCAAGTGCAACACCTGCAAAACCACCACCAATTACGACAAGTCTGGGGAGGTTGCTAAAGGGGATATTCATAGCGTAGATTTTATACTACAAAGATACAGTATAAACTACGAAGTGAGAAGTAAATAGCTAATGAAGTTTAATGGAGAAAAAGCAACTAAAATTGAAATAGAAAGTCATAAAGTGCAAAACAAAAAGAAATTTAGGAACTGAAAAATTCTGGTTTTTGAAAACTTGTTATTAAAACGCTATGATTACAAAAGGTACTTGTTGTCAAGGTTTAAAACCAAATTGTTCTATGTGTTAAGATTTAACCCACTTTATTCTTAATAAATAGTTAGAACTGTTTGAACTACTTTGTTTTAATACTATTTTTATGAACTAATCATAAAAACTCAAAACTAAAAACTAATGAAAACGCACAAAAAAAATCGAATCAGTAAATTATTTTTATTAAGTATTGTTTTGCTATCATTTTCATGTACTACCGAAGATATAGCGATAGAAGAATCCAATGTATTTAACAGTGTAAGTGATTTACAAAATAAGATATCCCACTCAGACCAAGCAATAGCTGCTAGATATGCTCCTTGGTTTTATCAAGATGTGGATATTACAGATGGTTTTTGTCGTAATCAGTCTAAAAGTGGTTCTGCAGATTGGATCACTAAGGTGGATTATGATGGGGACTGGAAAACGGGTAATAATTGGGATAATATGGTGTCTGCAAGAAACTCTGGGAAATTAATACCTTATGTGTATTATTATGTGACCTATACAGAGACACATTTCTTTATTTTATATAGTGTATATCACCCTAGGGATTGGACAGACATCCCTTTTTTATGTTCTTTAGATACGCATGAAAATGATTTTGAGGCAGTATTAATTACCGCAAATAGAAAATCAAATGGCGGTTTTGGCGGTGTTATAGATGCGCAAACTATTTTCCATACAGAAGTTTTGGACTACAGTAGAAATGATTTGCGTTTAAGAAATGATACTACTGCCGAAATGTTTATTGAGGCTAAAGGTCATGGAATTAGAGCGTTTAGAGGTTCTTCTGATACAGATGATTCGTATATCAGGTACTATTATAATGCTGCAAAAGCTGTTAGTCCAGATAAGGATTCAAAAAACCTTCCACAGAATGTTCACTACAATTTATTACCCTTAGAAACTACCTTGTGGTTACAACGTGATAATCGTGAAACCATTTCAGGAACTGCTCTTGTAGGTAATAACGGAGATGGAAGCAATAGAGCAAGTGCTCCTTGGGGATGGGAAAATGGTAGGATTTGTAAAAATCCTGCACAGTATTTAAAAGATAAATATGGATGGACAAATTTCTCTACGAAATATATTAGTGATACGCCAATCCAATAAACCACTTCAGATTATAAAAAGCAAACTAAAGCTGAAAAATGAAATCATTTTTCAGCTTTTTTTGTGTGTAGTGCAAAAATTACTCTCGCTTTTATAATGATGTAGCGTGAAGGTTATTTTGTTCTTAATTGTTTGATTTTTATATTAAAAGCTGCAAATAGGAGTGTAGTAAAAGGGCTCAGCCAATTAAAAAACGCATACAAGGCATAATCTGCAACTGATACGCCCAAGACGCCACTCTGGTAGGCGCCACAAGTATTATAAGGTATGAGCACAGAAGTTACTGTCCCCGAATCTTCTAAGGTTCTACTTAGGTTTTCTGGGGCTAAACCTTTATCACGATAGGCTTTGGCAAACATACGTCCAGGGACTACAATGGCGAGATATTGATCGCTTGCTGTAGCATTTAGGGCCAAACACGTACAAACCGTACTTGCAAATAATCCAAAAACAGAATCAAACAGATTTAATAGTGCCTGACTAATTCTTGCCAATGCACCGATAGCATCCATCACTCCACCAAAAACCATAGCGCAGATAATGAGCCAGATGGTTCCAAGCATACCTTTCATTCCGCCAGATGTAAATAAGTCATTTAATTCTGCACTGGTGGTCGTGACACCACTATCAACAGTAATGGCTGTCATTACACCTTTATAGGCACTATTAAAGTTGAAGCTTTCAGCTCCAGAGATCTGGAGTATAATATCCGGTTGTGCAATAATTGCCGCAATACCTCCCAATAGCGTACCAGCTAGTAAGGCGATCAATGGCGGTGTTTTTTTAACGATTAACCCAATCACCAAAATTGGTACAATAAAAAGCCATGGGCTTATATTAAACGCGTTATCAATAGCGGTCAATTTATCTGTTATATCAGGGACTCCAGAAGTATCAATATTTAATCCAATAATAATAAATATGAACAATGTTACTATAATAGTTGGAACAGTGGTAATTGTCATATATTTAATATGCGAAAACAATTCGCCTCCAGCCATTGCAGGCGCTAAGTTGGTCGTATCTGATAATGGAGACATTTTATCTCCAAAGTAGGCGCCGGAGATCACAGCTCCTGCGGTCATACCAAGAGAGATTCCAAGTGTTTCTCCAATTCCGATAAGGGCAATACCAACAGTTGCAGAGGTGGTCCATGAACTACCAGTGGCGATAGAAATAATAGCACAGATAATTACACAAGCAGCTAAGAAAATCGTCGGATTCAGAATTTGTAATCCATAATAAATCATGGTAGGGATGATCCCGCTAACCAACCAGGTGCCTGATAAAGCACCGACCATTAATAATATCAAAAGTGCACCAGTAGTGGATTGGATATTCTTAGCGACTTCTTCCATCATTTTTTTATAGGACACTTTATTGAAAAATCCAACAATAGCCGCTACTGCAGCACCTAGCAGTAGTATAAACTGATTACTACCACTTAGTGCATCATCCCCGAAGATGAAATATACGTTGTAAAATAACATTCCGACTAGTGCAAAAATAGGAATCAGCGCTTCCCAAATGTTTAATTCTTTGTTCGTTACGATATCTTGATCTGTTTCAGATGCGCTAGTGTCGTTATTTTTCATTGATAGGGTTTGAATTAACAGGGTATAATGTTACGATACTATTCTAAGAATCCCAAAAGCTTTGGTTTTTGTTAACGATAATAATTGGCAATTTATCATGAAAAAGTATATTTTGGAATTGTTGTAACAAAATTAGGGCTCTGTAACATAAGTTACTGTTATCTTGATAGGGTCTTAGTAATTTTATCTTTAAAAAAAGTAAGATGAAGGTTGAACAGATTTACACAGGATGTCTTGCCCAAGGGGCCTATTATATCGAAAGTAATGGAGAAGTCGCAATTATTGATCCATTGCGAGAAGTGAAACCCTATCTGGATCGAGTGAAAAAAGACGGAGCAAAAATCAACTATATTTTTGAGACCCATTTTCATGCAGATTTTGTTAGTGGTCACGTGACATTGTCCAAAGAAACAGGTGCGCCTATTATTTTTGGTCCTAATGCGAAGACAACATTTGATGCAATTATTGCCGAGGATGGACAGCAATTTAGGTTGGGTGACGTAACTATTATTGCGTTGCACACGCCAGGACATACGATGGAGAGTACAACCTATCTTCTTAGAGATGAAAAAGGAAAAGACTACGCCATTTTTAGTGGAGACACCTTGTTTTTGGGAGATGTAGGGAGACCAGATTTAGCTCAAAAAATGGGAGAGCTGACAGAAAAAGAGCTAGCGGGATATTTGTACGATAGTTTACGAGAAAAAATTATACCATTAGCAGATGATCTTCTTGTCTACCCAGCGCATGGAGCAGGTTCTGCTTGCGGAAAAAATATGATGAAAGCGACGGTTGATACCCTAGGCAATCAAAAGAAAATGAATTATGCCTTACGACATGATATGACCAAGGAAGAGTTTATTGCTGAGGTGACTGATGGATTGTTACCACCACCGCAATATTTCCCGTTAAATGTAAAGATGAATAAAGAAGGGTATGATGATATTGATCAAGTACTGCAAAGGGGAACTCGAGCATTATCACCTAAAGATTTTGAAGCTATTGCCAATGAAACAGGAGCCGTAATTTTAGATGTTAGGCATCAAGATGATTTTGCTAAAGGACATATTCCAAGAGCAATTTTTATAGGAATAGATGGTGGATTTGCTCCTTGGGTAGGTGCATTGATTGTAGATGTAAAACAGCCAATATTGTTAGTGACACCGGAAGGAAGAGAAGAAGAAACAGTGACCCGTTTATCAAGAGTAGGGTTTGATCAGACTTTGGGGTATCTCCAAGGAGGTTTTGATACATGGAAGAAGGCAAAACGGGAGTATGATACCGTGAATTCTATTACTGCAGAAGTTTTTAAATCGGAATTGAGTACCAAAAAAGCACCTATTTATGATGTGAGAAAGGAGCAAGAATATGTTTCTGAACACATAGAAAAAGCATTTAACACTCCATTAGATAGTTTAAATACACATCTGGGCGCACTCCCCAAAGTGGAACCGTTTTATGTCCATTGCGCAGGAGGGTATAGAAGCATGATTGCTGCTTCGATTCTAAAAAGTCGCGGAATTCATAACCTAGTAGATGTAAAAGGTGGTATAAAAGCGATTAAGGAAGCTGGGGTGTCACTTACGAAATACGTTTGTCCATCCAACTTAAAATAATACGATTAGAAATAGTATTTTTACGTCATCAAACTATTGAATATGAAAATCCGATTTTATTTTATGGCTTTATTGATTACCACATTCTTACTTTCTTGTAATGCTCAGAAAGCAGAAGGTGTAGAGCGTATTACTATAGAAACGCTTAAAGAAACTGTCATAGGTAAAGAGTTACAACTTATTGATGTTCGTCGGCCAGACGAGTATGCCAAAGGGTATATTGATGACGCTGTCAATATCGATATAGCAGATCTGGATATTTTTAAACAAGAAATTGCGAAATTGGATAAAACAAAACCCATATATCTTTATTGTCATGGAGGTAGACGTAGCAACAATGCAGCTAAAGTAGTACGCGAATTGGGTTTTGATACCATTTATGATTTTTCTGGAGGATGGAAAGTTTGGTCAAAAAACAGGTAATGTTCCAAATGGTACTGATGTAAATGTATTAATGTAGCAATGGTGTTCATGTAATAATCATTAAGTATTATTATATTGGTACAGTATTACAATAAATATTCATCCATTGATATCAGAAGTCCTAGACACCTATTTCCCTAATTTGGCTAAAATGCCTGATCTCAAAGCAGAGCTGATCGCCATTAGTCAGGTACTAAAAATTGAAGCCGGTACAGTAATATTGAAGCAAGGTGCTTACATCAAAATTATTCCACTTTTGGTTTCTGGCTTGGCCAAAGTTTTTAAAGAAGAATCAGAAAATGGTCATGAGGTATTGCTGTATTACATCAAACCGGGAGAGAGTTGTGTTATGTCTGTTACCACGATGTTGCGCAATGAAAAGAGTCAGGTCAAAGCAGTAATCGAAGAAGATTCGGAAGTGGTTGTGATCCCTTCTGATAAGGCTATGGAAATTGTAAAAAAATATCCGCAATGGAATGAGTTCTTTTATGAGTTGTTTAATATAAAATTTGCAGAATTGTTGCAAGTTGTCGAAATTCTAACTTTTTCTAAAAAGGATATTAGATTATTGGAGTATCTAAAAAAAGAAGCTCGACTTAAAAATGACAAAATTCTAAAAACAACCCATCAACACATTGCCGATGATTTGGGCTCTTCTCGAGAAGTAATATCTAGATTGTTAAAAAAATTAGAGCATGAAGGTCTTGTGCAATTACGACAAGGAGAAATTGCGTTGATCCATTAACTTTTTTTTTTAAAACCGGACATATTCTGACCCACAAAGTCCTTTGGAAAATCCTCATCTCCGGGAAAACCTAATTCGATGTTACCACTATTTTCAGGGATATAATGATGACCAAAGAGATAATCCCAAATACTTAAACTAATCCCAAAATTGACACCAAATTTTCCTTCTGGGAGTTTATAAGCATGATGATATAGATGCATCACTGGATTATTGATGAGGTATTTTAAAGGCCCCCAGGTAATTTTGATATTCGAATGATTAAAATGTCCAATAGCAATAGCTATAAAATGGACAATATACGCCTGTTCTGGCTCGAAACCTCCTAATATCATAACGGCAAAAGTCTTGAGTGGTTTGTACAAGATGTTTTCCATCCAATGGTAGCGCAGATGTGCAGCAAATCCCATTTCTTTCACACTATGATGAACTTTATGAAAACGCCAAAGAAATTCATATTTATGGAGCAAAATATGAGTAGACCACTGCACAAAGTCCAAAACAATAAAGAATACCAAAAGTTGTATCCATGATGGCCAATTAGAAATGTCAACAAGAGTGAGACTTTTTTCGGTAATCCCTAGAGCTTCGAATCCTAACTGTAGCAGTTTGTAAAATCCGCTAATGGCGATGGAAAAAATAAAGAAGTTAAAGAACATATAGCAGCCGTCTAACCAGAAGTCCTTTCGGAAAATTGCTTGATTCACGCGCCACGGAAATGCAATTTCCAACAGCCATATGATTAAAGAAATAAGGAGTAACCCATAAAAATAGTTGGTATACCAAGGAACTTCAAAAAGTATAGAGTTCCATGTCCAGTTGATTGTACCCATTACAGACTGAGAGAAACCATCAAAATATTTTTCCATAGTTAGTACACTGTTTTTGAGTACATGATCCATTGTCCCGAAGGATTTTGGTGTTAGATCAAGCTACGCTAGATCGTAGTCGCAGTTTTTGTAATGAAATTACTATATAAACGCATAATCTGGGTTAAATATAGTTGTATTATTTTTTATAATCAGTGACTTATGTTACATCTAGAAGTTTTTAATAGTACTTGTAACATGTGTTACAAGAATTGACCTCTTCTATGACTTAGATTTGTATAGCCATTTTTATAGGGATTTATTTCTTGATTGATAACCTTTAAAATAATTTTAAAATGAAAAAAAATATGAGCGGTGCAGACCGTATGATTAGAATTATCGTAGCCATTAGTATTGGAGTATTACATTGGCAAGGAATTATTCAGGGGACTTTTGCTTATGTGTTGTATGCAATTGCAGGCATATTTATACTTACAAGTTTTGTAAGCTTTTGTCCCCTATACGCCCTTGCAGGTTTGAATACCTGCAAGATAGAAAAATAGTTGGCTTGTAACTATTTTTTTAAGCCTGCTTAAGCACACTAAGCAGGCTTTTTTATGCGCGATGTTTTCAATATTCTCCTCTTTAACTAAATACTATTGTAACATAGGTTACTGACTAGGTTTTGTAATTAAACGTTATTTGTATAGCGTAAAGTAATTTAATAGATATGAATTGGATTTTTGAACCTTGGCCATGGTATTTTTCGGGCCCTATGATTGCATTGATTATGTTTTTGTTACTCATGGTAGGTAAACGTTTTGGGATGTCTTCAAACCTCAGGACATTCTGTACCATATGTGGAGCTGGAAAAAATGTCTCATTTTTTAATTTTGATTGGAAAGCTCAAAAATGGAATCTGGTAGTGGTTTTGGGAGCTATTATTGGTGGATATCTCGGAGCCAATTATTTGACCTCAGATACAGCGGTGGTGATGAATCCAGATACGGTAATAAATTTGAAAACACTTGGGTTTAGTAGTGCAGGCAATGCTTATCTACCAGCAGAACTATTTGATATTAGTGCGCTATTTAGTGTAAAAAAAATAACAATCCTTGCAATTGGTGGGTTTTTAGTAGGCTTTGGAGCGCGATATGCAGGAGGCTGTACATCTGGGCACGCGATATCGGGACTGAGTAATTTACAACTACCATCACTCATTGCCGTAATGGGCTTTTTTATAGGAGGCCTCGTCATGATTCATGTTATTTTTCCTTTAATATTCTAAAATATTTTCAAGCATGCGAACAGTTGTTTATTTAGGTATTGGTATTCTTTTTGGTATAACAATGTTCAAATCCGAAGCGGCATCGTGGTTTCGTATTTATGAAATGTTTCAATTTGATTCTTTTCATATGTATGGCATTATTGGATCTGCGCTTGGTATTGGAGTGGTGATGATTCAGTTAATAAAACGATTCCATATTAAATCATTTTTTGGAGAAACTATAGATTTCATCCCAAAAACAAAAAGCATATCGAATTATTTGATTGGTGGAATTATTTTTGGGTTAGGTTGGGCATTGGCTGGAGCTTGTCCTGGGCCTATGTTTACCTTAATTGGAGCTGGTTTTGCACCAATTCTTGTGGTGATTGCTGCGGCGATCTTGGGAACTTTTGTATATGGGTTGTTGAAAGATAAATTACCACATTAAATATGGGGTTGCGCATGGTTTGCATTAGGATAGCTTTTGTTTTTCTTTTTTTGAAAATTTAAAGCAATTCGAGTATTATTTCCGATCTTTAAAATAAAAAATGCCTAGTAAAACGTATCGGATTGCAGAATTACTCTTGCTTTTTGTATTGATCCCCTTAAGTTTTTTTTGGAGTTATCCGATTTGGATCAAAGTGGGGTTAGGTGTTGTTGGATTTGTCTATATACTTGTTGTGATCAAAAAAGCCATTTTGTTCAAATTTGTAAAGCCTCCAAAAACAAGTTGGCATCCTTTTTTTAGAGAAATTGGCGTAAAATTATTGGTCATTGCAATCATAACTAGCTGTTATGTCTACCTAGTGGCTCCAGATCAATGGTTCGCCATGTTGCTTCAAAAACCATTAGTATGGTTAATCATTCTTTTTGTGTATTCTTTTTTTTCCGTTTGGCCACAAGAAGTATTGTATAGGACCTTCTTTTTTTATCGCTATGAATCATTTTTTGGAACCAAGTGGGGGATGATCCTCGCGAATGCCATACTCTTTTCCCTAGCACACATTTTTTTGAAAAGTGTATTGGTCTTGGTACTCACCTTTATTGGAGGGCTTCTTTTTGCCTATACCTATTATATCAAAAGATCAACGCTATTAGTTTCTATAGAGCATGCTATCTATGGTAATTGGTTATTTACGGTTGGAATGGGAGAGATGCTTGCGTTTCCTACTCCCGGATAAAAAAAAGCAGCATTCTTGTTAGAATGCTGCTTACGTTTCAAGTTGGTTAAAAAAAACGCCTAATTTAAATAATCAAAAAAGGGGTAAGAAGTTATATATAAAAAACGTTTTCGTCAACGTCTTGTATGTATCATATTTGTACACTTCAAAGATATAAAAAAGCAAAGCTACTTAGTCTATGCATGCATAATATAAAGTAAGAAAATACTTACTTTTTGTAAGAATGTATTTTGTAAGTCAAGAGGCAGTTAAAGAGCTGGAAAACAATTTTTTAACAAAATGTTAGTATTTGGACTAAAGAATAAAGAACAAAAAGTCAAATAGGGCTTAATGTGTTTTGTCGAAAAATTTAATTTTATAAAACTCTAATTCAATCGTTTAAAATTTTTTTAGAATTAAAAAGTAGTGTTTTACCGTAATTATTTTTTCTTACGGGAGGTGTGGGTATTATGGCATAGGTAATAACACCATATTCAAAACATGTACTACCCCATCAGAAGCTTGTAAGTTAGAGATCGTAATCTCCGCAGTTCTATTTCTACTATCAGTCAACGTCGCTGGTGATGCCGTGCTGGTAATAGAACCACCAAGTGTTGTAATAGTTCCATCTGTCAATGCTTCTGCACGAACATTCATATTTGCGATTACATGAAGATTCAATGCATTAGTAAGTGTAGCAGCATCAATAGTTTCTAGCGTAACGATTTCTTCCTCTTTACTTAATTCCTCAAATAAGGCCGTAAATGCTAAGTTAGTAGGCGTAAATATCGTTAAAGGCGTATTGGCTTCATTATTAAGTGCTTCAAGAACAGGGGCTTGTTCTGGTTGTAGTAACGCCTCCTCTAAACTATCAAAATTGGAATCCGCAGTAATAAACTCTAATACGGATGGGAGTTGGATTACGCTAGCTACTTGATGTAAAAAACCATTGGTCGCTTCGATATCCTCTTTACCACTAATTACAGAAGAAAGGCCATTAAAAAGAACGCCATTGGTCGTGTCAAAAAATATGTTGAGATTTATATCAGTTGCTGCATCACCAGTTGCCAATGTTGTTTTGTAACCGCTCCCTTGTCCACTCGTTAGATTAGAAGTAGAAAGTTTTTCATCAGGGATTACATGGTTCAATAAAATGTTTCTAAGTGTCGGAACAGCAATTTCATCCAAGCCAATGACACCAAGTTCTATATATAATGCCTCAAAAGCCTCATTACTGGGCGCTAAAACAGTAAAAGGCCCAGTTCCTGTCAATGTAGTCGTAAGTTCCGCTTTTTCTAGTGCAGCAACAAAAATGGATAAATTTGGATCAATTTTTGCAGATTCAATTAGGTCTAGCGTTACTGGTGGTTTGATAACATTATCATCATCATCGCTGCAAGAAATAATGGTAAGGACTAGTATGGATAGATATATAAATTTTAAGACGTGGCTCATATATTTTTGGGCTAAATTTTAAATTGTAAATTTATAGAATAAATAACGATAGATACACGTAAAATATTTTAAAAATGAATATTCGCTATTTTTTATTGATAATTATACTACTTAGCGCTTCTAATTCGCTTTTTTCGCAAGAGAAAAATCAATTAGATGCAGATGGTAAACGACATGGTCTTTGGCAAAAATATTATGAAGGTAACAAGCAATTGCGTTATGAAGGGACTTTTGACCATGGAAAAGAAATTGGTACATTCAAGTTTTATAAACGCAATAGTGGAAAACAACCTACAGCAGTCAAAGAATTTTCAAAAGACAGTGATCGTATCAAAGTAACGTATTTTACTACCAGGGGAAAAATTATTAGTCAAGGCGAAATGGTAGGAAAAAAGCGCGAAGGGTTATGGAAGTACTTTCATAAAGATTCGGACAAAATCATGTCAGAAGAGCAGTATGTCAATGACCTAATACAGGGTGAGAAAAAAATATATTTCCCGAATGGAAAACTAACGGAGCTTACGAATTATGTAGATGGGAAACGTCAGGGGAAAAGCACGATTTATTCGGATAGAGGTGGTGTAATGAAAGAGTTTGTATTTGATAATGATGAATTACATGGCCCAGCAGTTTGGTATGATGCCAAAGGCGCTATTACTGTCGAAGGAAATTACAAAAGAGATCGCAAAGATGGCGTTTGGAAATACTATAAAGATGGCAAGTTTGTCGAAGAAAAAATTTATCCGATTCGAGTAAAACGTTGATATTAGTTCTTAATAATCATCCTTAGCTTGCCTTTCTATACTTTGATAAGTGTCAAAAAGACGAAGAATTAAGATCATATCACCCTTCTCTTTGTATAATAATTTATAATGTCTCACAATAATTCTTCTGTATTCAGGTTGGATTTCATCTTTTTGATATTGTGTCTGATAGACAATTTCTCTGCTGGCTTTTAGTATATCGTTTTTGACATTTGTAGCTCCTTGTGGACTTTTCTTCTTGTACTTAATGTAGTCGTGAATAACTTTTAATTGTGTTTTGGCTTTATTAGACCAAATAACTTTCAGTTTGCCCATTTACCAGCTTTCAGATTCTTTTTCAACATCTTCTTGTGTTGTAAATTCACCTTTCTTGATTTCTTTCTCTGCATCAAATAATTCTTGCTTGTAGGCAGCTTTAGTTAAAGGAACTCCATCGACAGTATAGGCTACGATTTCTTCATCATCATAACTTTTAGCCAAAGCACTCACTAGTCTTAAAAATCTATCGTCTGCATTTTTAACATAGTCTAAAACATGCTGTCTTAAATCAATCGCTCCCATAAATAACGCTTTATATTCCTAACAAAGATAGTTTAATATACTAATATTTTTACATTTTCAGTTTATGAGCGCTGTCATATTACCGAGGCAAATCTCTAATTTATCATTAATAAACTAATTTATTGGTCTCAAAAAAATAGTTAAAACTATGCACTTTAGTGCATACGCCACGGCGCACAGGTTTCG
>CAZYRG010000064.1:12139-14965 GCA_964650425.1 uncultured Flavobacteriaceae bacterium | reverse complement strand
CATCAGATTTCCCGCCACCTTTTATTTTTTTATTTTGTTCTTTCATCGCTTCGCCAATTTGATTACTTGCCGTAAAAGATGCCACCATATTATTTAACATGTCACTTCCTGCTTGTGGAGAATTAGGCAGTAGGATCAAGTTACTATTTACATGCTCTCCAATGGATTGTAAAGTGTCATAATGTTGTGTTACTACGATGAGGGCAGAAGCCTCCTGAGAATTAATCCCTACATTGTTTAAGACATCTACAGACTCTTCTAATCCGCGAGCAATCTCTCTACGTTGATCTGCGATACCTTGGCCTTGTAAACGTTTGCTTTCTGCTTCAGCTTTTGCTTTTTCTACGATGAGGATACGTTGCGCATCACCTTCATATTGTGCAGCAATTTTTTCACGCTCCGAAGCATTAATACGATTCATCGCTTGTTTTACTTGCTCATCTGGATCAATATCTGTTACTAAAGTCTTAATGATATCATAACCATAAGTAGTCATGGCATCATTCAATTCACTTTTTACCGCAATAGCAATATCATCTTTTCGTTCAAAAACATCATCCAACTTCATTTTTGGTACTTCGGCTCTTACAACATCAAAGACATAGGAGGTAATTTGGTCATGCGGATAGTCTAGTTTGTAGAACGCCTCATATACTTTTTCTTTAATAACCTTAAACTGTACTGAGACTTTTAGTTTGACAAATACATCATCTTTGGTTTTTGTTTCTACTACAACATCGAGTTGTTGAATTTTTAAACTTAATCGACCAGAAATCTTATCGATCAATGGAATTTTAAAATGTAATCCAGATTGTCGGATGCTATGAAATTTTCCAAAGCGTTCTATAATTGCCGCACTTTGCTGTTTGACAGTAAAAATTCCTGCAGCGATCAAAACAACCGATAGGAATATAATGATAGGTAAGGAGATGCCCATAATTTTTAGTTTTTTAAAGGTTTTGTTTAAAGATACAAAATGCATCTACAGTATATGTAGCGGAAATAGGGAATTTGTTACAACAAAAAACCCTAAACTTTTTTGCTTAGGGTTTTGCCAATGATATTTTTTGAAAAAAAATTAATGCTTAGCTATCGCATTTTTAATTCTTTGAATAGTCTCTTCTTTACCCAAAACACCAGCAATTTCAAAAACATCAGGTCCTTGTAATGAACCCACTAATGCGACACGTAAAGGCATCATGACTTTTCCAAATCCAATTTCTTTACCCGTAATCCAAGCTTTTACTATTGAGGAAACATTGGCTCCAGAAAAATCGGAAATAGTTTCTAACAGCGTTATAAGTTCTTGCATTAGGTTAGAAGTAGCTTCTTTCCAGGCTTTTTTGATAGCTTTAGCATCATAGTCTTTTGGAGCTTCAAAAAAGAAGGACCCCAAGGTCCAAAGATCATTGACGAATACGGCGCGTTCTTTCAATAACCCAACAATAGTTGTTACATCCAATGGTGTATTGATATTCTTTTCCGAAAGCAGCTTCTCAAAGTTTTTAGTCAATGATACATCAGTCGCCTTTTGTAAGTATTGTTGTTGAAACCATTTTGTTTTATCTGGATCAAATTTGGCCCCTGCTTTGTTTACTCTTTTTAGATCAAAAGCTTGTATCAGTTCTTCTAAACTAAAGAGTTCTTGCTCCGTACCTGGATTCCATCCAAGAAAAGCCAACATATTAACAACCGCTTCTGGAAAATAGCCTTCTTCTTTATATCCAGAAGAGACTTCGTTGTTTTTTGGATCTTGCCATTGTAATGGAAATACAGGGAAGCCCATTTTGTCTCCATCTCGTTTGCTTAGTTTTCCTTTTCCAACGGGTTTTAGGATTAAAGGAAGATGTGCAAATTCCGGTGCTTTCCAATCAAAAGCACGATAGAGTAGGACATGTAGTGCTAATGAAGGCAACCACTCTTCGCCACGAATCACATGCGTGATTTTCATTAAATGATCATCAACAATATTAGCCAAATGATAGGTTGGCATTCCATCACTTTTGAACAATACTTTATCGTCTAGAATATTAGTTTCAATAGAAATGGTTCCACGCACAACATCTTCTAGAACTAAAGTTTCGTCTTGTGGGGATTTAAAACGAATTACATAGTCCTCACCAGCATCTAATTTAGTCTGTACTTCCTCGGCAGTCAGCGATAGCGAATTTTCAAGCTTTAGTCGATTGTGCCAGTTATAGATAAATGTTTTTCCTTTGGCT
Organism: uncultured Flavobacteriaceae bacterium; assembly: GCA_964650425.1. Classification (GTDB taxonomy): domain Bacteria; phylum Bacteroidota; class Bacteroidia; order Flavobacteriales; family Flavobacteriaceae; genus Aquimarina. Next base: position 12,743 of record CAZYRG010000064.1, on the reverse strand, counting down.
TCGTGATCTTTTCGATGAAAATCTAATTGATCCGCAGTGTCAAATGCATAATAGGCATTTCCACTAGCAATTAATTGATCCGCATATTGTTTATATAAATGCTTACGTTCACTTTGTTTATAAGGACCATATTGACCTTCTTTTCCTGGCCCTTCATCAAAAGGAATTCCACACCAATCCAAGGCATTTTTAATATAATCTTCGGCATTGGCAACATAACGGTTTTGATCGGTATCTTCTATTCGTAATACAAAGGTACCGCCATGTTTTTTGGCAAAGAGATAATTGAATAAGGCAGTACGAACGCCGCCAATATGTAATGGACCTGTAGGGCTTGGTGCAAAACGCACACGAACCGAATCTGACATAGTAAGTTTATTTTTGAGCTGCAAAGATAACAGTTCATAAATGAACTAAGAACAGATCTGTAATTTTAAAAAAGTTTAAGAAGTTTCTTCTAATGGAATTCCTTTGCTAATAGCTTTCATCTTATCGGGAACACGTTTATTCATAATCCAAAACCAGAGAGGAGGGAATAGTGCTATTAGCATCGAACTCGGATATCCAAAAGGTAATTGTGGGCTGCTATCATGATGATCTAATA
>CAZYRG010000064.1:10628-12039 GCA_964650425.1 uncultured Flavobacteriaceae bacterium | reverse complement strand
GCTACGTTAATACCGTCAGCACCAAAAACAATTCCTACAGAAAGAATTAATCCAGTAAGTTCATAGGTGGCCAATGTGGTCGTAGTCGTAATTAGGAGTAGTGCGATTAGTAATGCATAAATTATCGGAAGATTGATATATAGCATCCAATCAAAAATTGGATTTTCATTTTTTTGCGCCCTAGTTACTTCATCAAGGTTTTCTTTAGATTTTGCAGTGAACGTTTCTATAATTGGAATAAATCCAAAAGCATAAATAACAGTTAGATAACTATACCATCCTTGCAACCATAATGCAATCATTGCAGTGGCTGGAATGGTCAAAGCGGTTAAATATTTTAAATCACGCAACATATACTTCCTCTTTAGCTTTTTTTGTAATTCTAAATATACCAATTTCCTACGAAATTAGTTGTATTTTTAGGCAACAGAAATGATAAATGAAGCCTTGTAACCATGGAGCAGTTTGAAATTATTCAACAAAAATTAGAAGCTTTTATTCGTAAATATTATATCAATGAATTGCTAAAGGGCGGAATTTTATTTTTCGCCATTGCCCTCTTATATTTTTTGATAACACTTTTGATAGAACATTTTCTTTGGTTAAATATGCTAGGTAGAACCCTGCTGTTTTGGACTTTTATTTTGGTAGCAGTTGGGCTCTTAATAAAATTTATTTGTATCCCGCTTGCCAAGCTTTTCAAGTTATCAAAGGGCATTGATTATACTACAGCATCAAAAATGATAGGAAAGCATTTTCCTGAAGTACAGGATCGCTTACTTAACGTATTACAGCTTAATGCCAATTCACAACAGTCAGAATTACTGTTGGCAGGAATTGCTCAAAAATCTTCAGAACTGCAACCCGTACCTTTTAGGTTGGCAATTAATCTCAAAGAAAATGTTAAATACCTCAAATATGCGGCTATTCCTGTTTTATTGTTTGTTGGGTTAAATTTAATGGGAAAAAACAACTGGTTTACAGATAGTTACAAAAGAGTGGTGAATTATTCTACCGTTTACGAGCCACCTGCGCCTTTTCACTTTAGAATTGTTAATGAATCCTTACAAGCATTAGAGAATAAGGCTTACACTTTGCTAGTAACTACCGACGGAGAGCTTGTGCCAGATAACGTGAGCATTCAATTTGAGGAGGAGTTATATTTCATGAGAAGGAATAGCCAAGGAAACTTTGAATATGTATTTGAACAACCTAAGAGCGAGAAGACTTTTGTGCTAAAAGGAAATGAAGTAGTATCCAGGCCATATACACTAAATGTTGTAGCAGTGCCAGTAGTACAAAATTTTGAAATGTATGCGGACTATCCGGGGTACACCAAAAGGAAGGATGAGGTTTTCAAAAGTTCTGGGAATGCAGTAATTCCTGAAGGCACAAAAATTACTTGGAAAGT
>CAZYRG010000064.1:8159-10528 GCA_964650425.1 uncultured Flavobacteriaceae bacterium | reverse complement strand
AGTGAATATTTATATTTTTTGGGACAGGCAAGTGATGATTATGGACTTTCTAAAATACAATTAGTGTATTATGATAGTGCAGAACCAAACAAGAAGATGAAGCGTGTTTTGTCACGTTCCCAAAACATGTTTCAAGAGTTTTCCTATACGTTCCCTGATACGCTAAAATTGGTAGATGGTAAATCTTATGAATTGTATTTTGAGGTGTATGATAATGATGCTATTCATAATTATAAACGATCCAGAAGTCGCGTTTTCTCTTATAATAAAATGACAGAGGAACAAAAGAAAAAGCAACAACTCGAACAACAAAATGAAACCCTAGGAGGGATGAATAAGTCCTTAGAGAAATTTAAAGAGCAGGATGATTTTTTGAAGGCATTGAGTAAGTCACAAAAAGAAAAAAAGGCTTTAAGTTTTAATGAGAAGAAGAAGTTGCAAAAGTTTGTAGAGAAACAACAACAGCAAGAACAAATGATGAAGAATTTTACCAAAGAATTAAAGGAGAATTTGGAGAAATTTGAAGAAAACAAGAAGGAAGATGATGCATACAAGGAGGCTTTGAAAGATCGATTAGAACGTCAAGAAGAAAAGTTGAAAAAGAATGAAAAGCTTTTAGAGGAGTTAGAGAAATTGGCGGATAAATTGAGAAAGGAGGAGCTCACTGAAAAGCTTGAAGAACTGTCAAAACAAAATAAGAACACAGAGAAGAACTTGGAACAATTAGTAGAGTTAACTAAGCGCTACTATGTGATTAAAAAACATGAGCAATTATCAGAAAAATTAGACGCCTTGTCAAAGAAGCAAGAACAATTATCTGAAAAGGATGGAGAAGAAAATACTAAGGAAGAGCAAGACGAATTGAACAAAGAATTTGAGGATTTTCAAAAAGGTATGGAGGATCTGAGAAAACAGAATGATGGTTTACAAAAACCTATGAATCTGGATCAGGAGAAAGAGGAAGAACAAGGAATTAAAGAAGAACAAGAAAGTGCGAGCGATAAGTTAGAACAAAACAAAAAGGAGGCAGCTAAGAATAACCAGAAGAATGCGGCTGAGAAAATGAAAAAAATGAGCAATCAGATGCAGATGGAAATGGCTAGCATGGGAGAAGAAAAGCAGGAGGAAGATGCGGAAATGTTACGTCAAATTTTGGACAACCTTATTGACTATTCTTTGAATCAGGAATCCTTGATGGAGCGTTTTAAAAAGATGCAAGAAAACAATCCAGCTTATGCAAAAAGTATAAGAAGACAAAGCGTTTTACGAGAACATTTCAAACATGTTGATGATAGTCTTTATGCGTTAGCACTTCGTACACCAGAAATTGAAGAAGAGGTAACTGAAAAAATTACAGATATAGAATTTAATATAGATAAGTCATTAGAACAGTTGTCGGAAAACATGTTGTTTCAGGGAGCTTCTAGTCAGCGGTATGCAGTAACATATGCGAACGAGTTAGCTGTTATGCTAAGTTTGGCGTTGAGTAATATGCAATCAAATATGTCCCAAGGAAAACCTGGCAAAGGAAAAAAGGGACAAAAATCACAGGGCTTTCAATTACCAGATATAATTAAAAAGCAGCAAGAGCTAAATGAAGAAATGAAGAAGGGCATGGAAAAGGGTAGAAAAGGAGAGGATGGAAAAGAGGGTGAAGAAGGTAAGGAAGGAAGCAAAGGAGAGAAGGGAAATGAAGGTAAAGATGGCAAACAGGGAGAACAGGGTAAAGAAGGAAAACAAGGCAATCAAGGGCAAAATGGAGAGGGACAAAATGGGGAAGGAAAAGACGGAAAATCTGGCGATAATGGAGAAGGTGAAGGAGAAGGAAAGAATGGTAAAAAAGGCAAGGGAGAAAAAAGCGGAAAAGGAAAAGATGGTGAAAAAGGTAATGATGGAGAAGGTGAAGGTGATGGCGAAGGGAGTCCTTTCAATAGCGAATTGAGTAATGGAGAACTCTATGAGATATTTAAAAAACAACAAGAATTACGTCAGCAGTTACAAGATAAATTAGAGAAAGAAGGATTAGGTGGTAATGGTAATCAATTACTCAGACAGATGGAACAGGTGGAGCAAGAGTTGCTGTCAAAAGGTTTTAATCAGGGAACTATGCAGAAGATGCAAAACATCAAACATCAGTTATTAAAATTGGATCAGGCGGCGCAAGAACAAGGCGAGGAAAACAGAAGACAGGGAGAGACGAATTATGAAGATTATGAAAGGCCAAAATCGCCGGATGTACCAGATGCAAAACAATATTTTAATAGAACAGAGATATTAAATAGACAAGTCTTACCTTTGCGGCAAATTTACAAAACCAAAGTACAACAGTATTTTAAGAAAGAGAATGATTGATTTTCATTACGAAACAG
>CAZYRG010000064.1:6677-8059 GCA_964650425.1 uncultured Flavobacteriaceae bacterium | reverse complement strand
GGTATTGAGGTCAAAGCAAAATCTGTTGTGCTGACCAATGGTACTTTTTTGAATGGATTAATACATATTGGAGACAAGCAATTTGGTGGCGGAAGAGCCGGTGAAAAAGCGGCTACGGGAATCACAGAACAGTTAGTTGATTTGGGATTTGAGAGTGGTAGAATGAAAACAGGAACACCTCCAAGAGTAGATGGAAGATCATTGAATTTTGATGTGATGACAGAACAGCCTGGAGACCCAATACCTGAAAAATTTAGCTATACCAATTTATCTCAACCACTCAAAGAACAACGATCTTGTCATATGACATATACGTCAAATTTGGTCCATGATTTGTTACGTGAAGGTTTTGATCGCTCTCCAATGTTTAATGGAAGAATCAAAAGTATTGGGCCACGTTATTGCCCTTCAATAGAAGATAAGATTAATCGTTTTGCAGATAAAGATCGTCATCAGATTTTTGTAGAGCCAGAAGGATGGAATACGGTAGAAGTATACGTAAATGGTTTTTCTACTTCCTTGCCAGAAGATGTACAATTTAAGGCATTACGTTCCGTTGTCGGTTTTGAGAATGTCAAATTCTTCAGACCAGGTTATGCGATCGAGTATGATTATTTTCCGCCTACACAATTGACCCATACCTTGGAAACTAAAGTAGTTTCTGGGTTGTTTTTTGCGGGACAAATTAATGGAACTACGGGGTATGAAGAAGCAGCATCGCAAGGATTAATGGCAGGAATGAATGCTGCATTAAAAGTGCAAGAAAAGGATCCTTTTATTCTTAATAGGAGCGAGGCCTATATTGGTGTTTTGGTGGATGATTTGATCACAAAGGGAACAGAAGAGCCGTATCGTATGTTTACTTCTAGAGCTGAATATAGAACCTTATTGCGACAAGATAACGCTGATTTTAGGCTTACAGAAAAAGCATATAAAGTTGGTTTGGCGGATGCCGATCGTATGCGTAGAATGGAAATTAAGAAAGAGAAGTCAGATAAGTTGATTAACTTTTTCAAAAAGACAAGTATTTCTAAAGAAGAAGCAAATCCTATTTTAGAAGAGAAAGGGTCTTCGTTAGTTAAACAAAGTGATAAAATATTTAAACTTTTTTCGAGACCTCAAATTGCATTAGATGATATTAAAGGGATAAAAAGTGTTGCAGCGTTTATAGAAGAAGAGTCACTTGATGAAGAAGTATTGCAACAAGCCGAAATACAAGTGAAGTATGCAGGTTATATTGAAAAGGAAAAAGCTAATGCAGATAAGCTAAATCGATTGGAAGATCTTAAAATTCCGAAGGATTTTGATTATTCCAAACTGAAATCATTGTCCTATGAGGCACGTGAGAAAATGACTAAAATTAAACCAGCAACAGTATCACA
>CAZYRG010000064.1:0-6577 GCA_964650425.1 uncultured Flavobacteriaceae bacterium | reverse complement strand
TTATATTTCAGTTTTTGCTACTTCGGCACGTAATGACAATGAATGGAGCACAGTTTCAATTATTGGTAAAATTTCTTAGGAGGATCTTGTTGTTTTGCGTTTTTTTACAGGAAACAAACATTTCACTGTTTTTAAAACGAGCGATTATAAGGAGGCATTGATGAAATGAACAGAATTAAGTGAGCTCTTGGAGGTGGAGCTAAATAATACATTAGAATCGTAGTTCCACGTGGAACAAATTTTTTAAAACAGTAATGACAAACCAAAAGCCAACACTTAAATGTGTAGATTATACGGTATCAGGAGAAACGTTTGAACTCTTGTACGATCGCGATCGCGATATGTTGATCACAACACCAAAACCAGATGTAGTAGATCTGTATACATATTATGAGAGTACAGAATATATTTCACACACGGATGGTAAGAAAAGTCTGTTTGAAAAAGCGTATCAATTAGTAAAAAAATACGCCTTGGCTCAAAAAGTGCGATTAATTACTCATCTTAATTCGGAAGAAGGAACACTTTTGGATGTTGGAGCAGGAACGGGAGATTTTTTGGTAGCTGCAAAGAATGGGGGTTGGAACGTTCACGGTTCTGAACCTAACGAAGGGGCTAGAATGTTGGCAAAGGAAAAAGGAGTCGTATTAGAAAAAGATACGACAAATCACGAAACTGCTTTTTATGATTGCATCACCATGTGGCATGTATTAGAACATGTGCCTGATTTGGAAAGCCAGGTAACTGAACTAAACCGTTTATTAAAACCAGGAGGCCATCTAATTATCGCTGTACCTAATTTTAAATCTTATGATGCCAATCACTACAAAGAATTTTGGGCGGCTTATGATGTGCCGAGACATCTTTGGCATTTTTCTAAAAATAGCATCAAACAGATTTTTGAGAGTGATTTTTCTTTAGAAAAAGTCTTACCGATGAAATTTGATGCGTTTTATGTTTCTTTGCTTTCCGAAAAATACAAATCGGGCAAAATGAATTTTATTAAAGCATTTTGGAATGGATTGCGTTCAAACTACTACGGAAAACAAAAAAATGAATATTCTTCACACATTTATATCCTAAAAAAGACGAAAATCGCAAAATAAAACGATTTTAGAACCTTTTTATGATTCTGGCATATATTACCATTGCTTTTTTATTTATTCTTCTAAGCGTTTAGCTGTGTGATTCAGGTTTAATAACTATTTATTATGGTTTAAGCGCAGCAAAATAGTTTTGTCTTATAGTTGTGCAAATCTGTTCAGATTTTATTTCAGCCTAATAATGCTTTGCATTTTTATAATTTTGAAAATTTAATTTTTAAGAACTATGTTAATGATGATAGTAGTCAATAACTTTTAATACATTTGCCATGCTTTTGATAAAAAGCACATTTTACGAATAAACTAAATTGAAAATAGAACGAATGAAAAATCTCTTATTGATTGCACTAGCAATTGTAACACTACAGTCATGTAAGCAAGAAAAGACAGCTTATATAAATAACACGAAGGTGGTCTCTGATTACAAAGAAATGAAGGATGCAGAAGCCAAATGGACAAAAAAGAATGATGAGCTTAGAGCAGAATTACAACAAAAGGCAATAGCATTTCAAAAAGAAGTACAAGAGTTTGAAGCGAAAAGAGCTTCTCTAAGTAAAAATAAATTTGAAGAGTTAGCATCTTCTTTACAGGCAAAGCAACAGGGCTTACAGAGAGAGCAACAAACGAAGGTGAAAGAAATTCAAGAACAAAGTGGAGCAGAAATTGACACTATTGTAGAGAAAGTAAAGAAATTCATCAAAGAATACGGTAAAAAGAATGGGTACACCTATATATATGGGGATACAGAAACGAGTAATATTCTTTATGGAAAAGAAGAATTGGATATTACTGATAAAGTTTTAGAAGCTTTAAATAATGAAGCTGGAGCAAGCGCTTCCGAAGAAGTTACTGAGGATAAAAAGGAAGAAGCAAAAGCTGATACTACAGCGACCAAATAACGTATTTTACAAGTAAAAAACACCAAAACAGGGATTGTCATCATTGACAATCCCTGTTTTGATATATATAAGGAATGCGTGTTAATTGAAAAATGAAGAATTATAATTAAGGGCTTTATCAAGTAATTTCGATCATTATCATCGTTTAATAGGCCAATATCGCTTCGTATATAGTAGTAGCAAATAAGTTTTCTCAATAAATACTAAAATGATTGCTTTCACTTAAATTATAAGGATAAACAACTAGATACCCTTTAGCAAAATTTTGGCAAAGAAAAACACATCTAAACGTGCTATCATAAGTAATTAATATTACTTAAAAATTGAGCAGTCAATATACGGTATGTATTATTAAAAAATGGAAACTTTAAACATGACGAATCTTCGTCATATTTTATTCCGCATTTTACTTCTTTTTTTCTGACATAATTCTGCCCTACAAAATTTTCTAAAACATGGCACGAACTTTGGTCTAAATAAACAAAAACATCGATAAAAGTGTCGATTTACAAGATTAATGTTAAAAAACGCTTTTTTTCTTAACATTTTTTAATATAAATATTTGAAAATTAATAACTTGTATATTTAGTAAAATGTGGATAACATGCCATTTGATAAAAAAAGTTTGTAAGAGCTTTGTTGTTAGCTTTTTATTTATATATTAGTGGATTGTTAAGAATATGTGAATAATTTTTTTGACAAGCCCCGAAAAATCTATAACATATTTGTTATCAACAATTTATAAATTTGTTGTTTTATGAATGCTAAACTTAACTTATGGAGTTTTGCGCTATTATTCTTTATAATAGGCGCAAAATGTGCTTTTGCGCAGGAAATCACCAATGTTTTCTTAGCAAATACTATTAATGGAGACCCCCTTCCCCAAGCATGCCCTAATACCGTTAATTCTGATGCTAATAATTTTGATTTTGGTATCACATTAAATGGAGATTTCGGAGGTACTACAAACGACAATATCTTTATTCTTGAGTTATCTGATGCCAATGGTGATTTTGAAAATCCTACGGAGTTGGCAAGAACCATACCCAGCAGTTCTTTTAATAATATTAATTACGCTAATTCTGTATTAAGAGCAAGTCAAATTTTTGAACAGGATTCGTTTTCATTTGAACCCACTATTAGTGGTTCTGGGTATCAGGTTAGAGTTCGTTCAACAACACCAGCCATAACGAGTGACCCTTCTCCACCTTTTGAGGCCTATTTTTATGATGGGAGTACCTTAGCAGTATTTACAGATAATGATATAAATTTTGAAATCAATAAGGACCCGTCCGATTCAAGAGGACCTTTCGCCAATGTTTCAATTTGTGCAACTGATGGAGGTACGAATAGTTTTACGCTAACGGCCTTCCATGTAACTACAATAAATTCTCCTAGAGAAGAAGTGGAAACCCCGGCGACCTCATATATTTGGTATAGAAAACCTTTTAATTCAGGTATAGATGATTTTGTAATAATACCTGGGGAAACAGGACCTAATTTAGTTGTGACTGAAGAGGCGCAATACCAAGTGTCTTTTGATTTGGGATCGTGTACCAATAGGTTTAAAAATTCTGGACAAGCATTTTCACCCATTATCAATGTAAGGGTAGAAGGTGATGATAGTACAGAAATAATTAACCAATTTAATGAAGTTGTTAGTGCAACACCAAACCCTATAAGTCTTTGTCAGAACGATGAATTACGATTAATACCAGAACCAAACTTAACCGCTACAACATATAGATGGTTCAGAGATGGTAATCCTCTAGATACTGGAGGTTCTTCAACGCTGATCGTGGGAGATGGAGGTAATATTGTAGTAATTCCTGGAGTATATCGATTAGAAGCGACGTCAGATGGCGGTTGTATATCTAGTGTAGAAGTTAGTGTAGAGACTAAGAATCCACAGGTTTCAATAGACAAACCAGATGTAGTGGTAGTAGAAGCAGGAGGTTCAGTTACATTGAATGCAATTACAAGCACTGCTGGGAATTTACAATGGTTCAAAGGCGGTTTTCTTTTAAGTGGTGCGACAGGGTCATCGCTAGAGGTACCTAGTGAAGAAATTGATGATTATCAGGTACGATTATCGGCTGTATCGGAATGTGGTACTAGTACTTTTTCACAAACAGTAACAGTGTTTGTTGCCAATAGTTATGACATTGTAATTGATTTTCAGGATCCAGCAATAGGAGGGTGTGATGTAGAGAGCCGTACCTTAGTTATACAAGAAATTATAGCCACTGGATTAGATAATAATGCGCAACCAGTTACAGCGACACTAGCACCCGCAGCTTATGAGAGTCTTTCATTGAATTGGCAACGAGGTGGGACAGATATAACAGATAACGCCAATGGAGTTACGTATGATGTTATTGATTTAAGCCAGGTAGGTTTATATACATTGCGTATTGGCTCTAGTGTTTCTAATGAATTAGACGTGAACCTTAGGGTTTCTATTAGTGAACTAACACCGTCTTCAGAGTTTTTATGTTTTGATAGTTCTTTGACGATTTCTGGATTTGGAGATGCGTTTACATATCGTTGGTTTTTTAATGGTTCGGAGATTTCTGGTGAGACAACTAGTGATATTCAAATTACAGAACCAGGAATATATCAGGCCGAGGTTACCTCTCCTGTTTGTGGAACCAACCTTACTGATGAACTAACGATTGCATTGTTTGGGGAAGGAGTAATTTCTGTAGACCCAGGTTTTTCTATAAATATGGGGCAACAAGAGAGTCTGGTAATGACAGCTTCAGGTGGCGAGAGCTATGAGTGGTTTAGGATCACCAAAGATGCAAATGGAAACATAACTTCTGAGGACTTATTATCCATAGAAGATAATTTAGAAATTTTTAGTACGATATTTGAAGAAGGACAAATTATATTCTATCAATTACGTTCTCAGGTAGGTGACTGTGTTGTTGCGAATGAAATTACGGTTCGTAGAGAGTTGTCCGATGTGATTCCTAACCTGATTACAGTTAATGGAGATAACATTAATGATCGTTGGGTAATCCCATCAGAGTTTGTAGATAAAGAAGAAGTACTGATTACGATATATGATACTAGTGGCAAAGAAGATTTTAAGACCAATAGGTATCAGAATAATTGGCCTGAAGGAGTATCAAGTACCCAGGGCGGAAAAGCAGTATACTATTATATAATAGAAAACCAAAGTAACGGACAAACGGAAAAAGGTTCCATAACAGTGATGCGATAAGCAATGACAAAAAGACTACTTAACATCCTCCTATTAGTTAGTACAGTTTTTCTGGCAAAAGCACAGGAAGAAGCTCCTAGTTTTGTTGCATCCCCAGATTTGCCGACCCATAATTTGGTTAAATATAATAGACTATATATAAACCCTACATTTTCTTTTGTTGGGGAAAAAGGTGGACATATTAGCGCTTATAATAGACGAATTTTTGGAGATTTTAAGAATGCGCCTATAACGTATGTCGTTCAGTATTCTGGAAAGCTAAATGAAAAAATGGGAGCTGGCTTAGGAGTATATCAAAGTAACTTTGGATTGTATAGTTATTTTGGAGCCAACGCCAATTATGCTTATAATGTAGAGGTCAATGATGCTATGCAATTGACTTTTGGAACGAATCTTAATTTTTATAATCAGGGCTTAGGATCAGATATTGTTTTAGCAACGGAGCAAGACCCATTTGTCAATAGTTTTGAGAACAGCTCTGCCATTTTTATCAGTCCTGGTGCTTTCCTAAATTTTGGGAATTTTGGTATTGGTATTAATGCGACCAATTTAGCTGCATACAATATTAACGGAAGTGAAACGATAGCTGATATTCTTGGGTTGCATGGACAATTGATGTATACCTCAGAGTTTTTGGGAGATGAAGATAATACGATGCGTTTTTTGGCGAACGTAAATAGTACAGAAGAACTTGGAGTTACTATAAATGTCAATGGTTATGTAGAAATGCTCAAATATGGTTGGGCAAATCTTGGTTATGATAGTTTTTATGGTGCGAGTGCAGGAATAGGAGCTAATATAGCTAAAAGCTTTTCAATAGGATATACGATTGAAAAAGGCTTAGGAGCAAGTGAGATATTTGGATTAACACATGAGATAAGTTTAGCATACAACTTTGCTGAGATAGAGGGATCATCGAGATCAAGAAGACCAAAAAAGATAAAAATATCTCCTGAAGAAAAAGCGCGTGTGGAAGCACGAGCAAAAGCTGCATTGGAACAAAGAAACCAAAGAACTGCTGAGCAAAAAGCACAAGCTGAAGCACGATTACAGAAGCGTAATCAGTTGATGAAAGAACAGCAAGAACGCGCGGCAAGACAAGCTGAAGAACGTAAGAAAGCGGCAGCCGAGTTAAATGCAAAAACGATACAACAACGTGAGGCGCAAGAAGCTGCCAGAGCAGAACAAGAATTGAAACGTATCCAGCGTATCCAAGAAATTGAAAGAGAAGAAACGGAGAAGAAAGCTGCAGAAGAAAAAGCTAAATCTGAATTAAAACAAATTCAGCGTATAGAAGAGGAGAAGAAAGCTGCTGAAGCTGCTGCTGAGTTACAACGTATCCAGCG
>CAZYRG010000063.1:7216-15069 GCA_964650425.1 uncultured Flavobacteriaceae bacterium | reverse complement strand
ATTGTGAACAAGAAAATAGCGCGGAAAATGAACAAGTTTGAATGCGACATTATATAACCAAATTGATATTAGTATAAAGTCATAAATAATTAATCTTCCTCTTCTTCTAAAGTAACTAAATCTCCATTTTCCAGAATTTTAGTCACTGTATTATAAGGACCTGTAATAACCACTTCTCCAGAGCGCAATCCGGAAATAATTTCAATATTAGAATCATCTTGTATTCCTGTCGTCACGATTCGTAGTCTTGCTTTTTCTCCTTCTTTGACAAAAACACATTCAAAAGCCGCTTCTTTTGAAGCCGTTTTATTAGTATCAGGCTTATCTTTCTCCCTTTTTAAGTCTTTTTTCTTTTTACGTTTTTTAGCAACCGTGTCACTTTTTACTACAATAGCGCTAATAGGAACACCAAGTATTTCTTCTCTTTTTTCGGTAATCACATCTACGGTCGCAGTCATTCCTGGTCGAAAAGGGGAGTAGTTTTCATTTTTATTCGCTAGTAGATCTTTATAGGAATCCTCTAGAATACGAACTTTTACATTAAAATTAGTTACCTGATCTGCACTGGTAACATTAATAGCAGAATTAGCAATCTCCGTTACTTGCCCTTTGAATTCCTTTTTGAGATACGCATCTACTTCTACTATAGCGGTATCACCTACAGCAACTTTGACAATATCATTTTCATTTACCTCTACTTCTACCTCCATATTGTTAAGGTTGGCAACCCGCATGAGCTCCGTTCCCGCCATTTGTTGCGTTCCTACAACACGTTCACCTAGTTCTACACTCAAAGAAGAAATCGTACCGTCCATAGGTGCATAGATTTTGGTACGTTCTAGATTATCCTTTGCTTCAGAAACTGTTGCTGAAGCACTTTTTACGTTATAAAATGCCGACTCTTTACTGGCCTGAGCCACTTCATACCGCGAAAGTGCGGTATCCCAATCCGATTTAGCAATAATACCTTTTTCGAACAAAGTTTTGCTTCTCAAATAATTCTGCTCCGCTTCCTTGAGACTTGCCTCAGCTTGATTCAGATTAGCACGCACATTTTGTAATCCCGCTACCGATCGCTGCAAACTAGATTGATAAATATCGGGGTTTATACGAATCAACAAATCCCCTTTTTTGACTTGTTGCCCTTCTACAATGGGAAGTTCGATAACCTCTCCAGACACTTCAGAAGAAAGTTTCACTTCTACCTCTGGTTGGATTTTCCCGGTGGCCGCAACCGTTTCTTCAATGGTTAATGGAGACACTTTTTGTATGGCTATCGTTTTGTAGTCTCCAGATTTTCCAAACCATCCGGCCTTTTTTCCAGCTACTAGCAAGACCACTATAGCTAGTACAATAACAGAAAGAATAATTAATGTTTTTTTGCTCATAATAGCACTATTTGGTGCGTGGCACTACAGTTTCAGTTCTTCCACAGGAATGCCAAAATAGAGTTCCAATACTTTTAGCTTAAAGATATAATCAAACTTTGTTCTGACCAACTCACTTTGTGCATTTTCTAATCGTAATTTTGCTTGACTAAAATCAAATGCATTAATTAGCCCTACATCGTAGCGATCTTTAGCAAACTGATGTGCTTGTTTACGAGCATTTTCTGCAACCAAAGCTGCTTCATAGGCCTTCGCCGCACCCCTTGCATCTGTGTAAACTTGATATACGGTATTTTCTAGATCCAATTTAGCTTGTTCTAATTGGTATTCCGCTCTCTTGAGATTAATTTTACTTCGTTTTACCGCATTTCTTGAAGAAAACCCATTAAATATTGGTACATTCAATTGTAAACCATAGGAAAAACCATCACTCTCATATAATTGCTGAGTAAAACCTCTTTCGAAAAAATCATTATCAGTCCATCTGGTATTGTACCTAAAAAATCCGTCTAATGTTGGTTGATAAGCTCCTTTACTCACCTCCAAATCTTTAGCCGCCAACATTGTATTTTCTTCTGCAATTTTAACTTCATAACGTTTTTCCTTGGAGGACGCGATGATGTCTTCAATAGATTTTTGCATTATATTTTCAACAGGAACTTCATAATCGCGATCTTCGATATCAAAATTTTTGTAATCGTCCAAAACGAGTGTTTGTGCTAGGCTAATTAAGGCAATTTGAATCGTATTTTCCGCCAAAATAATTCTTCGTGACTCATCCGCAGACGTGGCTTTTACCTCGAGCATATCACCCGCAGGCAACACTCCTGCATCCACTAGTTCTTTTGTACGTTCTAATTCTTGTAATGTTACTTCATGCTGTGCATTAATTACTTTTAAACTTTCTCTTGCGGTCAATACCTGCAGATATCCGTTAGCTACATTTAATGCAATATCATCTTCCATTTTTTCTAAAGAATATTGACTTGCGATTTTTGCAATTTTTGCGCGCTGAAGTTGTCTAAAATTACGCAAACCATCATATAATCGAACTCCAGCTTGAGCACCTAATGTTAATGATGTAAAGGTCTGAGTTTCGAAAAGGTTGGTCGTTGGATTAATATTAGCTCCTGTATTTGATGCCAACGTTCCGTCTAAATTTAGACTAGGTAAAAAACTACCAATCGCATCCAATTTATCGATATCCGTAAAAGCAACATCCAATTGAGATTGCTTTACAGAAATATTATTCTTGACAGCATGTTCGATACATTCCCTCAACGACCACTTTTTAGTTTGCCCTTGTGTTGTAAAGGTTCCTACTAGAATCAAAAAAATGACCACTATTCTGATTTTCATTCGTTTGTGTTTTTTATTTTCTTTTCTATAATACATCTACCAATTAGTAGCTATATCACCTATTTTGTTACCTATAAATTATGAATTTCCTTCTTCCTCTTCAGGTTTTTCTTTAACTTCATTCCAAACCTTAACTTTATCCTCTTCGGTAATACCATTTTTGATCTCTACCAAAATACCATCGCTGATTCCTATTTCTAACTCTTTTCTTTCAAAAGATTGATCATCCGTTTCGATTTCTACAAAAGGTTTTTTGGTTTTCTCATCATATTGTAACAACGCTTCTTTAATGGTTAATACATTATCCGCTTTTGCCAAAATTACTGCTGCATTTGCACTAAGACCTGCTCTGATAAAAGTACTGTCTTTTTTGTTATCTAAAGATCCTTTGATCTCAAATTGGATCGCACCATTCTCTTCTTTACCCTTAGGAGCGATATAATCTAAAATCGCATCAAATGTTTTGCCTTCTATAGCTCCTACAGTAATTTCCAAAGGTAAGTTTTCTTTGATCTTTCCCACCTCACTTTCGTCAACTTTTCCTTCAAAAATCATCTTATTTACATCAGCAATCGTTGCGATTGTTGTACCCTCATTGAAATTATTGCTTTCGATCACTTGATTCCCTTCCTTTACAGGCACTTCTAGCACCATTCCTGTTACTGTAGAACGGATAAGTGTATTCGCTGCACTTCCTAAACCTCTTGCGGTTCCTGTCCGTACTATTTGATAATTTTGTTGTGCGGCATCATAAGATTGTTGTGCTTGTTGATACGCCACATCTACATTATCAAATTCATTAGCTGCAATAATTCCTTTTTCAAAAAGTGCTTTTTGTCTGTCATAAAGCTTCTTTTGGTTTTCGATGGCAATTCTTGCAGTGTTTACCGCGTTTTTTGCGCTTTGTAAAGACGACACATTTGGAATAACTCGAATTTTGGCGATCAAATCTCCTGATTTTACCTGTGCTCCTGCTTCAATATAAATCTCTTGAATGACGCCAGAAATATTCGGTTTGATAAACACCTCTTCTTTTGGTACTATGCTCCCCGTAGCAATGGCTTTTTTTACAATATTTTGCACTTTAGGTTGCTCTGTCTTATAGGTAACTGGGTCTTCTTGATTCTTTTGATATAAATAGTATAACGAACCTGAGAACGCTACAACAATTACAGCTAGAATAATAATGGTAATGGTTTTTTTCATGTTTTACTTATATATTGACATTGCATTGTACGATGCCTGTATGTTTATTTTTTTTAGACGTTATGCAACATCTTTACTGTTGTATGTTAGACATTGCATGCAACGTCTCTACTCGGATCGCAATGCGACCACTGGTTTTACTTTGATGGCGGTTTGTGCTGGTATTAAACCTGCTAGCAAACCACTAACTATTAATATAATTAATGCTACCGTTACAACTCCCAAATCTACACTTGGATTGGCAAACATCATATCATCACTTCCGCCTTCTAGCAACTTATTTACTCCAAACAGTACTATTGTGGCAAATGCTATACCTGTCATTCCTGATACAATAGTCAAGAACACCGATTCTGATAAAATCTGCGAACGTATCGCACCAGGTCCTGCTCCTAACGCTCTTCGAATCCCTATTTCTTTGGTCCGTTCTTTTACCACAATGAGCATAATATTACTTATCCCAATGATTCCTGATAGTAAAATCAATACGCCAACAAAATACGCTACTCCCTCTAAGGCTATAAACAAACCGTTAATCTTTTTTAATTCTTTATATAAATCAAAGTGTCCTATCGCCCGATCATCATCTGGATGAATGGTGTGGCGTTCTTTCATCAAATCTAAAATTTGTTTTTTCAAACTTGTAATGGTGGTACCATCTTCTGCTGTGATTGCCATCCAACCTACACGATCTCCTCTATTAAATACTTGGGAAAAGGTGGTAAAAGGCGTATATATGGTTTTCTTTTCTTCTTCTGCATCGCCATTAGAGGCTTTCATAGTAAAAACCCCAATCACCATAAAATTAACGCCTTGTATTTTTACATAAGAGCCCAGAACTTCTTCTCCTTTGTCGAAAAGTCCTGTTACGACGCCTTCTCCAATTACCACCACTTTTCTACGCTCATTGATATCTCCATAATTGAGAAATCTCCCTTTGATTATTCGCAAAGGATTTTGGTTAATCACCTCTGGATAATCCCCGTATACTCCAAAAGCACCTGTTTTGAGGTCTCTCGTAACATTGTTGGTTCCATTATGTCCTCCTAGTTGATTCCGCGGAGAAACATACCTCAAATTTGGCACCTTTCTTTTAATCGCAGCAACATCACTTAATTTATAATTAAAGCTTCGTCCTTTAACCATCCCTTTGTAGGACTTGGAAGGTGTTTGCGTCCACATAAACATCGTATTGGTGGCTACACCATCGAAACCCTTTCTAATTCCGTTTTCTAGTCCTTTGCCTGCCGCCAGTAAAATGACCAAAATAAAGATGCCCCAAAAAACACCAAAAGCTGTCAATAGGGTACGGAATGGATTTGCGGTCATCGCTTCCAGTATTTCATCCCAACTATCTTTATCTAAAAAACTCATTCTTCTCTAAGTGCTACTATAGGTTTAATTCGTGCAGCTCTCCTGGCTGGGAAAAAACCTGCCAAGGCACCAGCAATTATAAGCAAAAACACCATCGTCATGGCCACTCCAAAATCTACCGATGGATTTGCGATATAGTCAATCTCTATTTCGGGGCCTAACAATTCCCACAAGGCCAATCCAAAAATCAAGCCTGTAAATCCAGAAATAGCCGTTACAAAAATTGCTTCATGCAAAATCATCCCTATAATGGACCCAGGTTGCGCTCCTATTGCTTTACGAATCCCTATTTCTTTGGTACGTTCTTTAACAATAATCAGCATGATATTACTCACTCCAACGATCCCCGCAACAATCGTACATATTCCTACGAACCAAAAAAATCCACGAATCATTATCATTAAATCAAAATACCGTTTCATCTCTTCCTGCTTATTGAAGATTCCGATTCCACTAGTATCATCTGGATGAATATTATGGCGTTTTTTGAAATCTGCTTTTAGCTGCTTTGTTAATTGATCTGCTGCAGCCACCGATGCTTCAAAAGTTTCTTTGGGTTTAAGGGTAAAGGCCATATTACCCACTTTATTATTTTTATTAAACATTCGCTGTGCCGTACTGATTGGAATATACGCTCTTGTTTCTTCACGTTCT
Source organism: uncultured Flavobacteriaceae bacterium (assembly GCA_964650425.1). Taxonomy (GTDB): domain Bacteria; phylum Bacteroidota; class Bacteroidia; order Flavobacteriales; family Flavobacteriaceae; genus Aquimarina. The sequence goes on along the minus strand of CAZYRG010000063.1, from coordinate 9,088 downwards.
CCTCCAGGATCGGTATAGGCTCCAACGATCCTAAAATTAATTCCCGATATATCTACATATTTCCCGATTGGATCTTCCCCATTCTTAAATAAATCATCTTGCACCTTATACCCAATCACCGCTACTTTCTGATAGGTGTCTACATCTTTTTGATTGATAAAACGACCTGCAATCAGATTACATACTTCTACAAATTGAAACCCGGGAACCACTCCCTCCACTCTATATCCTCCAGATTCTTTTCCGTAGGTGATGAGTTGTCCCCATCTGCGAATCATTTTGGAAGTGTATTCTAATTCGTCTTCGTACTTTCTTGTAGCGAACTCAAAATCCTGGTTATTCAACTGAATTTCTCTTCCTGGATTTTGTCCATTATAGGCCAAAGAAGTAGGATCTGTCCATACCCAGATCAAATTACTTGCATCTTTAGAAAATTCATTGCCTACCCCATTTTCCATTCCCTTGCCCACTCCTAATAAGACTACAAGAATAAAGATTCCGGATCCTACAGATAAGCCCGTCAAAAAGGTTCGCAGTTTGTTTTTGCGAATGGTATCAAAAATCTCTTCCCAGCGTTCAATATCAAACATGGGCTTTTGCTTTTACCTGTGTCACTAAGCTATCATCTACGATTAATCCATCTTTGAGATTTACAATCCGCTTGGTCATTTGCGCAATATCGTGCTCATGCGTTACGATAAGAATCGTTTTTCCTTCGTCATTAATCCCCTGAATAAGTTCCATTACTTCATAAGAGGTCTTGGTATCCAAAGCCCCTGTCGGTTCATCAGCCAATAGTACTTTTGGATCTGATGCTAATGCTCTTGCTATGGCGACACGTTGTTTTTGTCCACCAGAAAGCTCATTGGGTAGATGTTGCGCCCAATCTGCTAAGCCAACTTTTTCTAAATAATGCATCGCTTTTTCTGTACGCTCTTTACGTTTGGACCCTTGATAATATAAAGGCATTGCCACATTATCCATGGCACTTTTATAATTAATCAAATTAAAGGATTGAAAAATAAAGCCTAAAAATTGGTTTCGATATTTAGCAGCTATTTTTTCATTCAGATCTTTAATCAGTGTACCATCCAGTGTATAACTGCCTTGATCCGCTTCATCCAAAATTCCTAGAATATTCAGTAATGTTGATTTTCCAGAACCAGAAGACCCCATGATAGAGACTAACTCTCCTTCTTTAACATCAAAATTCACTCCTTTGAGTACATGAAGTGCATTATTTCCAATTTGATAAGACTTATGAAGGTTTTTAATGGCAATCATAGGTGTACAAGGTGGTTTATAAAGGGTTATCCTACAATACTAGTTATTGCAGAGCAAAATTGTGTAAAAAAACTGTTAAGAATTCTTACCGAACAATTTCTACACTAGATAAGACCGTATCTAGACAATTTTGTTACACCAGAAGAATGTTATAGTTATGTTAAAAAAAATTACTTAAACTTCTTCCAACTCCTATAAATGTAGTATCCGATAGCGCCAACCAAAATATAAGGTATAACCATCAAGTACAAAATTCCATTATTAATGCCTTCCGCTGTTTTTTGTCCTTCTTCACTTTCTAACACAGCACGGCACATGGCACATTGTGCATTCATAATCAATGGCATGATTACTAACAATAAAAAAGAATAGTATGCTTGTCTTTTAAGAAACATAATAAGGTGAAATCATTAGATATACGATCACACCCGTTATGGCGACATACAGCCAGAGTGGAAAGGTTATTTTTGCAATTTTTTTATGCCTATCAAAGCGCTCCGATAGTGCTCTGACATAAGTAATCAACACAAAAGGAATCACCGCAATGGATAGTAAAATATGGGTAAGCAAAATAAAAAAATACACATA
>CAZYRG010000063.1:0-7116 GCA_964650425.1 uncultured Flavobacteriaceae bacterium | reverse complement strand
GGTGCATTAGGTATGCGAATAGTAAATAAACCTGCTACCGCTAACGGAATTACAATAGACAATACAATTATCCAAAGCCTATAACGCTTCTCCTTTTTTGCACTAAACTCACTCATTTTCTTTCAATAACTTTTTTATATCTTCCAATAAGATGGTGATCTGTTCTTCTTCTCCGTTCTCGTTATATTTTTCTTCTTGTCCTACTGTGCCTCTATAATAAATAATTGGATTACCTGCGGCATCATATCTTGATCGTATATAACCGTCTTGATCGATTAATGCAAAAAAACCAGAGTGTTCAAAGCCTCCAGGAACCCCTGGAACTTCCTCTGCATAAATATTAAATCCCTTATTCGCTACTTGATAAATCGCCTCACGATCTCCAGTAAGCAAATGCCAATCAGGGTCAGTAATTTTATAATTTTCTGCATATTTTTTGAGGACTCCAGGTCGATCCATTTCTGGATTGATGGTAAAAGATGCTACGCCAAAATCTTCTAAGTCCTTCAATTCATTTTGAAGATAGACTAAGTTACGATTCATCTTAGGGCAAATTGTTGGACAGTTGACAAAAAAGAATTCAGCCACATATACTTTGCCCTTATAATCATGGTTCGTAATCAATAAACTGTCCTGATTCAAAAATGCGAAATCAGGAACCTTTTTAGGCACTCCATTAATCTTCAAATAGGCTAACTTTTCATTTGCAACGGGGTTTGACGCGCTCATGCGATCGTTTTTGACGATCGATGCCCCTTTGATACGGTTAATAATTCTAGGAATGAAAATAATCCCAAAGAGTAATATGATAAATGATATTGTTATGTATGAATATTTTTTCATCTACTCGTTTTAGTATTTTCAAATATCTGATAGCTTTCGCTTTCTAATAGTTCATGGTTCATTCCTAGGGCTTCTAGCTACTTTGGTTCATAATCACTTAAGTTTGTGAGTACAAATTTATCAAATTCGAAACCATCTTCACGCATCGAAAATTTAATAATATGTTCTCCTGGCTTATCTATGGTTAAATAAGCGCGTTCACTATCATCACTACAATTGTCAGAATTTTTTCGTATTACAGATGACCACGTCCAGCTATTCTGACCCTCACAAAAATATAAAGCTCTGCCATTATTTGGCCATTTATCATCTACACCCACATGGACACTGTTGTCATTAGTACTTGAACAATATCCTCTTACCCAAACATAAAAAACTCCTGAAGCTTTGAAGTTTACTTTGTACTTTACAATCGCCAACTGACCAGGCATCTTGGCAAAATTTACATTGTGAACTTGATCAGGTGTTTTTGGTGTAAAAGTCTCTGGGAGTACTTCTATATACGCTCCACTACTAACCCCTTCTAAATGTTTTTTATCGGGATCAGGTTTTATTTTTTTTTGTTTTTTTTCGCTAGTTATATACCACTTACGATTTCTGGTCAATTCTTGATCAAAGAACGTTTCTGCTTCAATCTCAATGTGCTCATCTTCGGTTATTTTTTCAGTAATCCTATTTACTACTTTTTTTTGTGCGTTACAATAGTTTCCTATAATTATCAATGCATTGATAAGAACAATTTTTTTCAACATGTTAAGAGGAGTTTTTGTATGTACTAAAATAATTTATAATTAATTCTTTCTATCTGCTTTATATTTCTTTAGTGCCAAACGATACTCTGCTAGGATTACTTTGATATCGTCCGACATGATATTATTCAATTCAGCTACAGAACTGGCATCATAACCAAAATATTCTTGCTCTTTTGCTGTACCATCGCGTCCTCTCAAATTCTTGTTTTTATCAATAATAAACACATAAGAAGAAGCCAAATGATCATCTAATTTATAAGGAGTCTGTAGACTAGCAAAAAGCTTTTGAAGTTGTTCTGAAGTACCAAAAACAAACTTCCATTCACTGACATCCGTAATCACTGCCAATTGTTCTAAAATTTGTTTGGCTTGGCCTTCTGTACCAAATGGTAATGCCATGACCATTTGAAAATCCTGAAACCCATGGTTCTTTTTGTAAATCTTTTGATTAAGGTTAAAAGCATTTCCTTTTTTTTGCGCCAAATCATTTCCCAAAAAACCCAATACCGTTATTTTATCTTGTAATACGACTTGTGTTTTGTCTAAAGCTTCGAAGGCCGTAATGTTGATTCCAACATCCTTATTAAGTACTGGTAATTTAGCAAAATTATGCACTCCAGAAGCAAAAAAAAGATAGGCAACCAAGGGCAATAAAAACAATACTCCTAATACTAAAAACTTTTTCACTTGTTATATTTTTACTCTTTTCGCACTACCATTTTTCATTACACTAACTTACAAAAATAAAAAAGACGGCTCTAATAGACCGTCTTTTTCTTATACTTTTATTGAAAATTTCATTTTAGAAATCCCAGCTTCTATAACCATTTTTGAATACTTCATAAATATAATCTCCTTCCGTCAAAAGGATAAAAATCAAGTAACAAATCAGGAAAATCCCTGTCCAAACTACTGATCGACGCAACCCCTTTGTTTCTCCTTCCATGTGCATAAAGGCCCATGTAATAAGATATGCTTTATACAATGTAAGAATAATAAAAAACCAGTTCAATAGTTTCATGCTTATGAAACGTGCATTCATGAAATCTGGTTTAATAATACCAAAGATTACTTCGACAATAGTAACTACTGATAAAATTCCAAATACCTTCCAGATTCTACCGGTATGTGATTCGTGATGTCCTGCTGTATCGTGTGCCATGTTATATGCTATCTATATTTTTTAAACTAAGTAGAAGAAGGTAAATACGAATACCCAAACCAAATCGACAAAATGCCAATATAGTCCAACTTTCTCTACCATTTCATAACTCTTTCTTCTTTCGTAAGTCCCTAAAATTACATTGAAGAATATGATAATGTTTATAATAATTCCCGTAAATACGTGAAATCCGTGAAATCCTGTAATAAAGAAGAAGAAGTTGGCAAACAGTCTTGTACCATATTCATTATGAATCAGGTTAGCCCCTTCAACCACTAACTTTCCATCTTTATTTAACTTTGCGATAGAAGCTTCTCTTGATAATACAGTTTTCTCACCATCTTCTGTAAGTATTTGTGTACGCACTAATAAATCACTACGCTTCGCAAATCCTTTTTTGATCTCTTCTATAGAATAGGATGGCAATGCTTTTTCTGAGCTAAACCACAAGCCATTCTTTTCTTCGTGCTGTGTTCTTACACCTGGAATTGGCACGGCGAAATCAGCAATTTTCACGCGATGTCCTTCGGTATCCAGAAACTGTAATATCTGACCACCTTTAGTTTCTACCGCTCCATATTCGCCTTTGATAAAGTTTTTCCACTCCCAAACCTGCGATCCTACGAAAATTGCACCTCCAATAATCGTTAAGAACATGTATATAGCAACCTTTTGCTGCTTCATTTGATGTCCCGCGTCTACGGCTAATACCATGGTCACAGAAGAAAATATCAATACAAAAGTCATAAATGCCACATAATACATCGGTGCATCAACACCATGTAAAAACGGGAAGTGATTAAAAACCTGATCCGCAATCGGCCATGAGTCAATAAACTTGAATCTCGAAAAACCATATGCAGCAATAAATCCAGAAAAAGTCAAGGCATCTGAAAGAATAAAAAACCACATCATCAGTTTTCCATAACTTGCACCGAGTGGCTTGTTACCGCCGCTCCATACTTTTTCTTCGGTACCTGTTTTAGTAACAGCTGTTTCCATAAATAGAATTTGGTAGTGTTAAATGTTGCACAAAAATAAGGATTTTTATTATCTAAAGAAATATAAAAACAAAAAGAGATAGACCCACAAAAAATCCACAAAATGCCAATACATAGCACCTAGTTCTAAACCAAGTGCTTGTCCGGGGCTATATTTCTGTTTAAAATGATTATAAATTATGACTAAAAGTGCTATCAATCCCCCCATTACATGGGCGATATGCACAAATACGATTGCATAGATAAACGAAGTGGTTACAGTCGCTTCACTTCCTGTTGGAAAAAAGCCTTGCTCAATAATTTTCCCAAAACCAAAAAACTGTAAATAAACAAACGCAATCCCCAAAACAAGGGTCGAAATTAACAATAGTGTTACCATAGAATGATTATTCCTATCAATTGCTTTTTTCGCCATCCAAAATGTGATGCTACTCAATACAATTACAATAGTACTCCACAGGAATGCATTAGGAAACTCAAAACCTTCTAACCAATCTTTTCGCGATTTACTTACCACATAGGCACTCGTTAAACCCGCAAAAGTCATCGTCATACTCAACATCCCAAAGAGCATCATATGCTTTTTGGAACGTCTTCTTTTTTCTTCAAAAGTTCCTTGCGTTAGATCCATAGACGTATAAATTTATCTGCTACATAGATGATTTGCAACAAGGTGATATACAAAACACTCATCAACATTAGTTGCTTTGCAGTTTTACTATCTCTTTGCCGATATAAACGAATTGCAAAGCGTAATAAGACGATTCCTAATACCAAAATAAGTACTGCAGAGACGGGTGTGATGTAAAAAGCTCCCGTAACTCCAAACGCCGGGATCAGTGATGTTACCACTGTCCAAGTAGTGTAGATTAATATTTGTACTGCAGTTCCTTTATCTCGCTTTCCAGTAGGCAACATAAAGAAGCCTCCTTTTTTATAATCATCATACAAAAACCAGCCAATAGCCCAAAAATGGGGAAATTGCCAAAAAAATTGAATCATAAATAGTGTTCCGGGCTCAATTCCAAAACTCCCTGTAGCGGCTACCCATCCTAACATAAAAGGAATAGCTCCTGGAAAAGCACCAACAAATACCGCAAGCGGCGTTTTGGTTTTTAGTGGCGTATAGACACTCACATACAAAAAGATTGAAATCGCTCCAAACATTGCTGTAATTGGATTGATTGCATACAATACGGCAATACCCGCAAGTGTAAATAAGGAAGCAATAATAAATGCGGTACTCACCGACATATTCCCTGACGGTATCGGTCGGTCTTTGGTACGGTCCATTAAGGCATCTAGATCGCGTTCGATTATTTGATTAAACGCATTGGAGGCGCCAACCATAAAATAGCCACCAAAAGCCAGCAATAGTAAATTAACCACAGAAATGGTCTCTACTCCTAGTAAATACCCTGCAACGGAAGAGAAAACCACACTCAATGACAAACGCATTTTGGTGATTTCTTTAAAATTCTGTATCACAGAAACTTTTGCTGATGTATTAATCTGGGTTGCTTCCAAAATTTAGCATTTTTTAGAATCCCTACATAGGGCTTCTCAAAAGTGGTGCAAAGATACTTCATAAAAGTATTTCTGGCAATAGGGTGGAATGTTAATAATTATTCTTGGCATATAACAAAAAACCTCATCGCAATTAGGATGAGGTTTTCACATTTCGAACTAATATAATTTATGTTTATGATCTCACATCAAAAACAATTGGCAATGCGTATTGAATCGCTACATTATTTTCCCCTTGTCTTGCTGGTGTCATTTTTGGCAATTGCTTTGTAACTCTGATCGCCTCTTTTTGTAACCTTGGGTGCGGAGCTCTTGCTTTAATATTTTGCACATGACCATAAGCATCAATTTCAAAAAGTACATGTATTCGTTGTTGCCCTTTTAGCCCTAAATATTCTCCCAATCCACTATTAAATTTACGAGAAATCATTCGTTGTATTTTCTTTTGAAAACATGCCACACGTTCTGGATTCGTTTTTAGTTTTTCACAACCTGGATACACAGGGGCAAACTCTACTATATTGATATTACTTGGTCTAACAGGTGCAACTGGTTTTACTGGCTTACTAGTTGATGCCTTTGGCTCATCAACTGACGCAATCGGAGTATCTTTATCAGGTGTTTCAGCAGGCTCTTCTTTCAAATCCGGCGTGTTATCATCTACTTTTTTGATCTCATCTCTAATAATTACTTTTTTGACTTTACGCTCTACTCTTGCAATTTCCTTTTTTGGCTGATCATCATCCGGGACCACAGTAAATGTAATCGTTGGTGGATTCTCATCTATAAAAGGATCTTGTGTCACCTTCACAATTGTTTGTGAAGTCGTAAACACTTCAAACATAATATACACAAAGGTAAGGGCGGCGATAAGACCGATTTGGAAATTGACTAATGAACTTTTTTTGACATTTACTTGGTGCTTGTCTCTCATAATATTAAGGTTTTTAAAAAGCCTTCCACTACAAGAATCACAAAAAAGACAAATCAGTCCTAACTAAAGCAACCACGCCCGGATCTCTAAGATCCAAATCACTGTTCTATACTTGTTTTGATTTTAATACTAAAAAAGAGGCAATAAAAACTATGGCACTGATATCGCTAGCAGATACCGCACAACACACATTGCAACTTTGATCGCATCAAAAAAAGATTCTGCAGTGGTTGGCTATAGTTTAGGTTTTTATAAGATACAAGAAGCGTACCAAAAAGAATTAAAACAACAACTTAACGGTATCATAACATTCAAAGAGGGAAATATCAAAATAAAAAATCCCGTTTCAAAAAATTGAAACGGGATTGTTATAATAAAAAGAATCAGTATTAATCCTGAATCTTGAATACGATCGGAAGGGAGTATAATACCCCAACTGGCTTACCACGTTGTCTTCCTGGAATCATTTTTGGCAATAAGTTTACTACACGCTGTGCTTCTTTAGCCAATCTTGGATGTGGTGCTCTTGCACGAACATTAGTAATCGATCCAGTTTTATCAATCTTGAAACTTACATAGATTCTTGTAATCCCACTTAGTCCAAGCTCACTACCTAATTCTGTATTAAATTTTCGGTTTACAAATTTGCTCACCTTATCACTCATACATTTTTTCTTGGCAGCATTTCCTTTTTGTTTCTCACATCCAGGAAAAGCAGGTACATTTTCAATCACGGCAAATGGTACATCTGCTATGACTTCTTCCTCTTCTGCTACTTCTACCTCTTCTACCTCTACGATTTCTTCTTCTTGATCTGTCTCTGTAGATTCTATAATTGTTTCTTCAATTTCTTCGTCGTCTTCTACAACCTCGATTACCTCTGGAGCTGGTGGTGGC
>CAZYRG010000062.1:12658-15161 GCA_964650425.1 uncultured Flavobacteriaceae bacterium | reverse complement strand
GGAGCACATGGATTGCATTTGACCATGAATGGTATGGGAGAGCGCGCTGGGAATGCACCACTGGCTAGTGTTGTTGCAGTGATCAATGATTATATGCCAGAAATAGGTATTCCTGTAAATGAGAAAGCGATTTATAAAGTAAGTAAGCTCGTAGAAACATTTTCTAGTATCCATATCCCATCAAATAAACCGATTGTAGGCGATAGTGTGTTTACCCAAACAGCTGGAATTCATGCTGACGGAGACAATAAAAATAATCTCTATTTCAATGATTTGTTGCCAGAGCGTTTTGGACGTAAACGTAAGTATGCGTTGGGCAAAATGTCGGGTAAAGCGAATATCGAAAAAAACTTACAGGAACTAGGCATCAAACTCAATGATGAGGACTTGAAGAAAGTCACCAAGCGCATCATTAAGCTCGGTGATAAGAAAGAAACCGTTACTACGGACGATCTGCCTTACATTATATCGGATGTATTGGATAGTAATTTTTATGAAGAAAAAATAAAAATCGATTCCTATGTTTTGACCCATGCCAAAGGTTTGCAGCCAAGTGCCACGGTATGTATCTCGATCAATGGCGATAAGCATGAAGCTAATGCGCAAGGTGATGGACAGTATGATGCCTTTATGAATGCCTTGAGAATCGTCTATGCCGGACAAGGTTTATCATTACCCAAACTCACCAATTATTCCGTTCGTATCCCACCGGGAAGTGCATCGGATGCCTTGTGCGAAACAATTATCACCTGGAATGATGGCCAAAAAGAATTAATCACACGTGGATTAGATTCTGATCAAACGGTCTCAGCAATCAAAGCAACGCAGAAGATGTTGAATATTATTTAATAATTCTATGAAAAAATATTCAATAATAATTTTAGCTATTTTAAGTATTTCTGTTAGCTACTGTCAAGAAAATAGTGTAATAACTACTGGAAGGCGTAAGGTTATAGAAATGCAAAAAAGAGATTTTGTAGATCTTAGCGTTGGCAAAAAAATTTCAGTTGAAATTTTAATTGAAGTCACTAAGGAAGAATTAAACTTAGGAAAGTTCAACTTGTATAAACACGAAGAAAAAACAGCTGTTGTCGGTCAATTTGGCACTAATGTTTTTTATTATGTAGAAAATAATAAGGAATATAAAATTATCCGTTGGAGTAAGTGGAAGAAAAGATTAATAAAATACTTTCCAGAGATAAAAAACACTGTTAAGTTTTTAAAAAAATATGAATACAAGGATATTCCAGAAATTATCGCAAAGCACAATAAAATAATAATAAACAATAAGTAATACAAAAAATGAATCTAAACATAGCCCTTCTTGCAGGAGACGGAATCGGACCAGAGGTGATCGATCAAGCAGTAAAAGTATCAGAAGCTGTAGCCAAAAAATTTAATCACGAAATCAATTGGACCCCTGCATTGACAGGGGCTGCTGCTATCGATGCCGTAGGAGAGCCGTATCCTGATGAGACGCATGAGGTTTGCTTAGCTGCAGATGCTGTATTATTCGGAGCGATTGGTCATCCACGTTTTGATAACGATCCAAGTGCCAAAGTACGTCCAGAGCAAGGATTGCTAAAAATGCGTAAAAAATTAGGGCTGTTTGCTAATGTACGTCCAACCTTTACATTCCCTTCTTTAATTGATAATTCTCCTCTAAAAAGAGAACGTATTGACGGAACAGATTTGGTTTTCCTAAGAGAATTGACTGGAGGAATCTATTTTGGCGAGAAAGGAAGAAGAGAAGAAGGAGAAACCGCTTTTGACAACTGTGTATACACAAGAGCTGAGGTACAACGTTTGGCCAAAAAAGGCTTCGAATTAGCGATGACGCGTTCTAAGAAATTATGTTGTGTAGACAAAGCAAACGTTTTGGAAACCTCTCGCCTTTGGAGAGAAACAGTACAAGCGATGGAAAAAGATTATCCAGAAGTGGAAGTTTCTTATGAGTTTGTAGATGCCGTAGCGATGCGACTGGTACAATGGCCAAATTCGTATGATGTATTAATCACAGAAAATTTATTTGGCGATATATTAACTGATGAGGCTTCGGTAATTTCAGGGTCTATGGGCTTGATGCCTTCAGCTTCTGTTGGAGAAAAGACGTCTTTGTATGAACCAATTCACGGTTCATATCCACAAGCGACAGGTAAGAATATAGCAAATCCATTAGCAACAATTTTATCAGCAGCCATGATGTTCGAAGATGCTTTTGGATTGAAAGAGGAAGCACAGGCGATTCGCGATGTTGTCAATAAATCATTGTCTGAAGGTGTGGTGACAGAAGATCTTGCGGGAGATAGTAAAGCACATGGGACTAAAGAAGTGGGCGATTGGTTAGCTGCTAATATCTAATAGGAAGCTAATTTTGTGATTAAATTTGTATAATAAAATAAAACTATTCAAAAAAACTTATGAGAAATCATAAGTTTTTTTGTTTTTAAACCCTTTGTTTTTAGTTCTTTATAACTGGTTTGAAAAAAACCAAAAAAGGGGG
>CAZYRG010000062.1:0-12558 GCA_964650425.1 uncultured Flavobacteriaceae bacterium | reverse complement strand
ACAAATCATTTTAATTTGAGAATGCTGCTACTGGGTATGACCACACAAAGGTATCTGGTAGCAGCTTCTTTTTTTATGGTACATTTTGTGGTTGCATTGCTATTGTAGTATTTTTGACTAAATATTTGAGATAATGATAAAGCCATTTTGGATTCCGTTAGTAGGTATTATGATCATTCAATTGGGGTGCAAAGAGCAACAAAATTCCAATGAGCAAATTGCTGCTGTAAAAGACACAATAGTTCGGAAAGCGATACAAATAAAATTCAAAACGTTGACATCTGATGCTGTTAAGGAATTGAATGAATTACCTGAATTCAAACCATTCAAGGCTGCATTAGATTCATTAAACCATATAACTCCAAACACAAATGATGGCCTCACAACAAAACTTTCCGATAGAGCCTTGAACTTTGAAGAGCTTCTTCCAAAAAAATTCAAGACTAGTCCTATAATAGCCCGTTTGAAAGTACTAGTTACCGAGACAGGAATGTTGGATCAGAAAATGAATCAAGGAGTGTTAACTATGGAAACATTCAATACGTCCAAAAAGAGAATCAAAGAGTCATATGATAATTTTGTGAAGCAAGTAAATGAATTGTATTTAGAAATTCCTTCTAACATTGCAAAAGAGTTATTGGAAAACTCCAAAGTTCTTAGTGATTCTGTTCCACTTCCATAAATTTTTTAGATGAATACTAGTGTTTTTCGTATTGTTGTTTTACTGATTCTTGTTCATACAACTGTTTTTTCGCAATCTCAGAATAATTTAGTACCAACCGAATCCCGAAAAGAAATCACTACAGTGTTAGAGCTATGGCATAGGGCGGCGGCGAAAGCAGATTATGATGCTTATTTTGGTTTTATGACAAAAGATGCCGTTTTTATTGGCACAGATCCAACAGAAAATTGGCAAAACGAAGCTTTTAGAGTATACAGTAAGCCTCATTTTGACAAAGGGAAAGCATGGACTTTCAATGCTTTAGAACGTAATGTTTATATGAACAGCACAGAACAAATAGCTTGGTTTGATGAACTATTGGATACGCAAATGGGTATTTGTCGTGGTAGTGGAATTGTTCAAAAAGTTGATTCCAGATGGAAAATCAAACACTATGTACTTTCTATAACAATACCTAACGCAAATGTCAAAGAGGTAAAAGCGTTAAAGAATACTTTTGATAAGGATTTAAAAGCGAAAATGGCGAAGTGATTTTTGGCTTTCTTTGTTATTAATTAATGTAGGCACGGGTGTTAAGATTATGGTAAACCCATCATGCATGCTAAGACTATTTCTTATTTTCGTTTGTCAATCCTAAAAAGTATCGTAATTATGAGATCTCTTTTCAATGCATTAGTTATGTTTTTGTCTATTGTTGTATTGCTAAGTAGTTGCAAACAAGAAACGACAAACCCTACCTCAGATATAGCAGAAGTTCATGGTATCAACTTAAAATTTTTGGATACAACGGTCAGTCCAAAAGAAGATTTTTTTCGTTTTGTCAATGGGGTTTGGCTAGACAGTACTGCAATTCCAGAAGATCGTACTACTTGGGGGAGCTTTAATGAATTACGCAAAAAAACGGATGAAGATATGCTAGCCATCATTGCAGAAGCTAGTAAAGACACTACAATAAGTAATACGTCAGATCAGTACAAGGCGGTTGCATTGTACAATACGATACTAGATACGGTGAGCAGAAATCAACAAGGTATCGAACCATTAAAGCCGTATTTGGCCAAAATTGCTGCCATAAACGATATTCCTAGTTTGCAAAATTATTTACAAGAATTACAACAATACGGAGGTAGCTCGTTTTTTGATATAGGGGTTGGAGCAGATGCCAAAGATAGTAATAAAAATAGCCTTTATGTTGGCATTTCTGGTTTAGGACTTCCAGATAGAGATTATTATGTAAAGGACGATGCAGATTCTAAAGAAAAAAGAGAAAAATATGTAGCGCACATTACAAAAATGTTGCAATATCTAGGTGATACACCAGAGCTAGCCGCTGAAGCTGCAACTCAGATTTTGGATTTTGAAATTTCTCTTGCCACTCCAAGATTAGATAAAGTGGAGCGACGGGATGCTCGTAATACCTACAATCCAAAGTCGCTAACAGAATTAAAAGAACAATTACCGCAAATAGCATGGGATTCGTATTTCTCAAGCATAGGTATCCCAAAAGTTGATACGCTTATTGTTTCGCAGCCTAAATACATAGCTTTACTTTCTAAGACGCTTACAAAAAAACAATTACCGGTAATCAAATCCTATTTAAGGTGGCAATTATTAGATGAGGCGGCAGGGTTTTTAACAACGGATATCGAAAAGGATAATTGGGAATTTTATAGCAAAACATTGCAAGGAGCCAAAAAACAATTACCATTGAATGAACGAGCTTTGGCAACTGTAAATAGAAGGATTGGAGAAGCATTGGGCCAATTATATGTGTCAAAAAAATTCCCGCCAGAAGCAAAAGCTACTGCCGAAAAAATGATTGAAAATGTGATCAAAGCCTACGAAAAACGCATCAAAGCTTTAACGTGGATGAGTGATAGTACCAAAGTAAAAGCATTGAAAAAACTTGGCACAACGTATATTAAAATTGGCTATCCTGACAAATGGAAAGATTATAGTGCGTTGCAAATTAGTGGACCAGAAAAAGGAGGTTCCTATATGCAAAATATGCTTAATATTGCGAAATGGAATTATGAAAAAGATGTAAAAAAGTTAGACAAACCTGTAGACAAAACAGAATGGTTTATGTCTCCGCAAACCGTGAATGCATATTACAATCCGTATTATAACGAAATTGTATTTCCTGCTGCAATTCTACAACCACCTTTTTATGATTATAAAGCGGATGCAGCAGTCAATTATGGCGGTATTGGAGCGGTAATAGGACATGAAATATCTCATGGATTTGATGATAGTGGGGCGCGATTTGATGCCGATGGAAACCTGAATGATTGGTGGACCAAAACGGATTTGGAAAAGTTTGAAAATCTTGGAAGAGCACTGATAAATCAGTATAGTGCTATCGAAGTGTTACCTGATTTACACATTAATGGAGAATTCACATTGGGAGAGAATATCGGGGATTTAGGAGGTGTTACAGCTGCTTATGATGGATTGCAATTATATTTTGAGAAAGAAGGAAAGCCAGAACCAATAGATGGCTTTACTGCTGAGCAGCGCTTTTTTATGTCATGGGCAACCGTATGGCGTACCAAAATGCGGGATGAAGCTCTCAAAAATCGTATTAAAACAGATCCGCATTCGCCAGGGATGTATAGAGCGTATGTGCCTTTGATGAATATTGATGCCTTTTATGCAGCTTTTGATATCAAAGAATCGGATAAAATGTTTTTGAATAATGAGAAGCGAGTACAGATTTGGTAACTAAATTATATCGTAGTTAAAGTTTTTTTACTACAAGGTATATTTAAGTGTAAGAACAAGATTCCTTCCTGGAGCAGCGATTCCAGACGAATAGGTGCGATAGCGTTGATCTGTAATATTTTCTAAGGCAATGATACTTTGTAGGTTGTTATTTATCTGATAACGGGTTCTAAAATTAAGCGTATACCATGAAGGAGAAAACGGATTTCCGTTAGCATCGGTGGCGAATAAATGGGTTTTATTAATTTCTGAAGGAGCTAATTGTTCAAAATCTAACGTGCCATTATAATCTATAAAAGCATCTAGGGTAAGTTTTTTAGTAGTGTATAATAAGTGAGTATTCCCAAACTGTGGAGCAACATGTCTTGATGGGCTGGAGAGTCCGTCTTCCTCTTCATCGGCCCCCTTGGTAATAACATACTGAGAAGTGAGTTTAAAGGCATCTGTAAAATTGACTTTAAGACCTGCTTCAAAACCATAAATTCTAGATTTTGAAGCATTTTGGATGGCCTGTACTTGACTTAATTCACCTTCATAAAAAATTAGTTCTTCGTCATTTAAACTAAAATTTCTTCGTATCAATGCATCATCCAAGAATGTGTAATAGGTAGATAGATCTAATGCTATAGATTTCATGGGCATTAATTGCACGCCTAATTCTCCACTATAAGCATATTCAGGTTTTAATTCTGGATTAGGTACTACTATTGCCCCAGGTTCGGATTCAAATACCTTTCCAATATCATCAATGTTAGGAGCACGAAATGCTGTAGAGAAATTAAGACGCCACTGTAATGCTTTGGCAGGTTTCCAGCTAAAACCAGTATTTGCGGTAAGTGCACCAGTATTTACAGTAGCTTCTGTAAAAGGGAAGTCAAAAAAGTTATTGTCAAAACTGGCATCTAATAGGATGTGATTATAACGAAGCCCAGATTGTATATTGAATTGCTCATTGAAATTATGTTGATAACTCAAGTATGCAGCCAAAGATTGCCATGATGAGCCATCAGGGTATCGTGATGGAGCTTCAGTGGTTTGTTGAGATTGTATGTTATATTGTTGGCCTTCAGATGCAACTTGATTTAAAACATACTCTGTTCCATAAAAAAGCACGCCTTTTTTTCCTAGGCGCTTTTCAAAATCAAAATTCAGAGCGTATGCATTCACCTTTTCTTTAGTTTTATTTAATAACACAGCATCAAAATCTCTTTCATTACGGCTTTCTTCAAAAAATTGATAGGCTGTAGTGATTTTCATATTGTCATAAAAGGTGTTTTTGGAACTATGTGTTGTTTGTAAAGATCCCATCAGCCAACGTTGAGGGCCATAAAACCATTCGGCAGCGCTTAACCGGCCATCTTCATCATAACGAATCAAACGATCATATCTCGGAAAATCACTAGTGGTGCTGTAAAGTAAACTTGCGTCAAAACGCCATTCATTATTAAGCTTGAAATAGGCTTTTTGCATAAAATTATACTGTGTGTAACCTGTGGCAATTTGTTCTTTAGGGTTTGGATTTGTGATAATGATATCTTCCCCATTTTGTCGAGCTGCATATTCTGGGCGCAGGTATTCCTCTGGTCCATTACTTCCCATTCTAAGATCATCAAAATCTGTATAACTAAAACTGCTTAGGAAGGCCCATTTGTCAAAGCCAATATTCACGTCTACATGTCCTGTTTTTTCATGATTTGCGCTTGCATATCTGGTTAAAGCATTTATTTTAATTTGTTTTTTTGCCTTGGATTTTAATATAGGTTTTAAGGTGTAAAAATTCATTACCCCTCCTATTGCGTCACTACCATAAGCTACAGACCCTGGACCTAGAATTACTTCGGTTTGTCCAATTGCAAACGGATCGATAGAAATGACATTTTGTAAGTTTCCTCCTCTAAAGATTGCGGTATTCATCCGAACTCCATCAACTGTTAATAGAAGTCTGTTGGTCGAAAAACCTCTTATGATTGGGCTTCCACCTCCTAGTTGACTTTTTTGCACAAAAACCTGGCCACTTCTTTGTAATAAATCAGCGGAAGTTTGTGGCGTGTTAAAAAGGACATCTTCTGGAGTTATGCTGATCGTTTTTTGAGGAATTTTTTCTTTATCCTGCTCCCATTTGGATACAGAAATAACAACTTCGGATAATTGATTGTCATCTGGATCTAAATACAGAATACGTTCCTTGTTTAACAATTGTTTTTTGGTGAGTTGTGTTGTTAAATAAGAAGGAGCTTTGATATACAATAGGGTTTGCGGTGCAAAAATAGTAAGTGATACTCGCCCGTCACTACCAGTTGATAGTTTTTTTGTTTGATTTTTATTCGTAATGACAACTGCCGCTAAAGGTTTTTCGGTTTTTGCATCTTTTATAGTAATCCATTGCGCAAAAGCACTTTGGAATAAAAAAAAGAAAAAAAATACGAGGTATAAATGACGCATTAGCTATTGATAAATTTCATTGAGAATATGCAATGATTTAGGTTTTTTAAACCCTTGCAAATGTACTCCAAAATATGTTAAAAGAAGCTGAAGTAGCTCGCTTCTGGATATTTTTGACATTTTTATAGTAGAAGAAGCATCAAATGTTGTGCCTAAAAAGGTTTTTAGTGCGATAACTATGGCTCCAGTAACACATTGCTCATGGGTTTTCTTAGTTTGAAAACATCCCTCTAAAAGATTAAAATAAGGTTCGTTTAGAGAGGAGTCGTCCGGATAAAATCCTAAATATTGACTTAGCTTGATTAAAAAAATTAGATGAAAATTGGCAATTGTGCCGTGATTGTCAAGCCAAAGAAAAGCTGTTTCTAAATATTGATATAATGCATGGTTCTGTTCTTCTTCCCGAATACTATTTTTTATAATTTCTGATAAAAATAAAACCAAAGAGCTCTTATGTATATCTGTATGCAGTGTTTGATAGGGTTGTTGTAGACGTACTTCTCGGAGTCTTTCTAAGGTGCCTTTGTCCTTATGATTGGCCTCAATTTCTAATAAGGTCAATGGCTGAAATAGCGCAGCTTTTATTTTGCCTCTTTTTGATTTTAAAACACCTCTAAGTAGGTAGGAGCGTAAACCATGAGATTTTGTGAAAAGGGTAGCAATTAGATCAGATTCTCCATACCGAATAGTTTGTAAAACGATAGCAGAAGTAGTAACTAACATCAGCGTACGATCATTAATTTAGCAACTTTGGTTTCGACTAATTCTTCGCCGGTTACTAATACTAAATAAACACCAGATGCTACTTTATGCTGGCCAAAAGCACGCGTATCCCATTGTACACTTCCGCCTTGACTTACCGTTTCAAAAACTAAGTTACCTTCTATGTCGGTAATTTTGACATTGGCATTTTCGGTAAGGCCATCTATAGTTACTAGTTTATTATATCCGGGACGAACAGGATTTGGAAATGCACGTAGTTTGTCTAGATTTTCATTACTTTCAGTAGCTAATCCCTGATATTGAACAAGGCCTCCTTGAGTAGCAAAATATACAGCTCCTGAAGCACCGTCAATAGCAATTTCTTGAACAAAGTTAGAGGGTAGCGGAGAATTTTCAGTGGTAAAGTGCTCCAAAGCTTCTTCACCATCAGCAGAGAGATAAAAAACGCCAGAGTTCTCGGTGGCAACCCACTTGTTATTGGAACCGTCTACTTTTATATCCCAAATGAATTGTCCGTTTAATATTTGTTGATTAACACCATTTTCTCTAATTACTATATCATTAAGTACTGGGTTTTGTTGTTGAAAAACACTGGAGGCATTGGATAAAATCCGAAGTCCATTTGTAGCTCCTACCCATATTTGATCATTGTTGTCTACAGCTATAGCTCTAACATCCACCGTATCATCTAGTCCAGAGGTGATTGAGCGAAAACGGTTTGTTCCAATATCATGGGCAATAAGGCCTTGACGCAAGGAGCCTAGAAACATAGTGTTGTTTTCGTTAATTAAAAGGTCTCCGAATCGCATTGCTTCTGCATTTATTAAAGAACCAAAATCAATACTTGAAATTGTGTTTGTGTTTAATGTAAGTTTTTTAATCCCCGTATTAGTTATCAGATCATTGGTAAACCATAATTCGTCGTTATTAAAAAATAAGTTTTGGATTCTTACAATTGCTGTATTATCCACAAGACTCTCTAGTCGTTCTGAAGAAGTAGAACTTCCTCCTTGGTCAGTATTTATATGATCGTATAATATTGTAGGTTCTTTGTCAACTACTTCTAACAGCCCTTTTTGATAGCACCCGAAAAAAACTTGATTTGAATTATTGGGGTTAATGGCAACACTTATAATAGGAGATGCTCCGAATAATTCACTGAAAGGTATATTGGTCCAAGAATTTGTGTTGGGATCAAAATTACTAATTCCTCTTGTATCCGGAACAGGAACATATTCCCCTCTATACTGACCGTAGGCTATCCAAAGATTTCCGTTACTTACATCAACAGTTCTCGGAATGTTTAGTGAAGGCCCACTAGGATTAATTCGATTAGCAGTGGTGCTCGAATTAAAGGTGTTTGTATACATTCCATCTGTTGTAGTGCCAAAATAGATAATGCCATCAAGAGAGGTTGCCGTAGTATAAGCAGAAGGTATTTCGGTTGTATTAAGAGTAATTGTAGAAACTTCATTAAAAGAGCTATCATAGCTGATCACATTATTGGCTAGGGTTGTGGTAAAATGTGATTCGTTTGAATGTATTCCAAGGATTGGAGCTCCATAATCCACTTCAGCGATAAACGAAGTTCCATTATATTTGAGTAATTGGTTTCCGCTTAATGCAGCATAAATAGCATTTCCAAAGGTTTGGATGCCAGAAAAGTTACCTGTCTGTACTGTATTCCATAAACCAGAATCAATTAAATTTGGAGAATTTTGATCTGCTATTAGAATTCCAGAGGTTCTAGTAGCAGCAAAAATGTTTCCTTCAAAAAAAGCAGTTTGCGCAACTGGGATTGAGGAATTTCCGGGGCCTATAAAAAAAGTGTCACCAAACTCAAGTTGATTTAGATCAAATTCAATGATTCCAAAATTGGTGCTCACGTATAAAATATTTCCATTTTCTATAAAATGATTAATACGTTTTTCGGTTTCCCCAAGAGTCGCTTTATCACGAATATCTACTGCCGTAAAAACATCATCATTACCGTCAAAGATCACTTCGATGATTCCATTTTCATATCCTATGATTAGTGCTTTAAAACTTTCGCTGTAGTAAAGAGTTGATGTCTTTTGTCCAGATAATCCATTTACAGTAGATAGTTTTTGTGTTTCTCCACTAGCAATATCATAACTAAAGACCGCATTTTCTGCGGCACTATAGATTTTGGTCGTACTTTCGGTAACAGCTTTAATTTGCAAATAGGAATAATGTCCTGTCCACTGCCCAGAAAAATCCTGAGCAGTTACTATTGTCGTAAAAATGGAGAATATGAGCGTGTATAATAGATTCCTTGTGTTCATGCCTTTATAACAATGCTATTTAAAACATACGAATCTACGAAAATATTGTGGTTTTACTGAAAATAAAGGCGTTTAGACAAGTTACAGTAGCTTTAAACCACTCCTTGTGCCAACATGGCTTCAGCTACTTTTACAAATCCAGCGATATTTGCCCCTTTAACATAATTGACAAAGCCATCAGATTCTGTGCCATATTCTACACATTTTTCATGGATGCTATTCATGATTTGCCGCAGTTTTTGATCGACCTCCGTTGACGTCCAGCTCATACGAATAGAGTTTTGAGACATCTCTAAGCCTGAAGTAGCCACACCTCCTGCATTAGAGGCTTTGCCAGGAGAGAATAGAATTTTAGCATCCAAAAAGACTTCAATTGCATCTGCGGTACAGGGCATGTTAGCACCTTCACCCACACAAATACAACCATTTTTTACCAAGGTTTCAGCAGCAGTCTGGTCTAATTCATTTTGTGTAGCGCATGGTAAGGCAATATCACAAACAACATCCCAAGGTTTTTCGTTTTCAAAATACTTAGCATCTGGGTATTTGGAGACATATTCTTTGATACGCCCACGCTTGACGTTTTTGAGTTCTTTGACATAAGCTAGTTTCGCTTCAGTAATTCCAGATTCGTCATGGATATAGCCTGAGGAATCGGATAATGTAATCACTTTGGCACCTAATTGTATGGCTTTTTCTGCAGCAAATTGCGCAACATTTCCTGACCCAGAAATAACAACCGTCTTATTTTCGATGTCTTTATTTTGGGTTCGCAACATATTTTGCGCAAAATAGACATTGCCGTATCCAGTAGCTTCCGGTCGCATAAGTGATCCTCCATATGCTAACCCTTTTCCAGTGAGTACACCCGTAAATTCATCTCGTAATCGTTTGTACTGTCCAAATAAGTACCCAATTTCGCGGCCTCCAACGCCAATATCACCAGCAGGAACATCGGTGTCTGCACCAATATATTTGGAGAGTTCTGTCATAAAACTTTGACAGAATCGCATGACTTCATTATCTGATTTGCCTTTTGGATTAAAGTCTGAACCTCCTTTACCACCACCCATGGGTAAGGTCGTAAGGCTATTTTTGAAGGTTTGTTCGAAAGCTAAGAATTTTAAAATACTTAGGTTCACCGATGGATGAAAACGTAATCCCCCTTTGTATGGACCTAGCGCCGAATTCATCTGAATCCTGTAGCCCCTATTCATTTGTATTTCACCTTTATCATCAATCCATGGTACACGAAACATAAAAACCCGTTCCGGCTCCGTCATTCGTTCTAATAACTTTACATGCTGATATTTTTCATTTTTTGCAATGAAAGGAAGTACTGTTTCTGCAACTTCGTGTACTGCCTGTAGAAACTCCGTTTCGTTTGGGTTACGTTTTTCAACACTGTCCAAGAATGCTTTGACGTTTTTTTCCATAGGTAAGTAGGCTTTTGTAGTTTTTAAAAATTACGAGTTTACAATTATTGATATGATTATAAAAGTGATATTTTATTAAATAAATATAAATATTTTTGTCTTAAAAAACATTTATATTGTGAATTTGACATATTTATAACAATCTAAAGAAGCATTTATGCTAAAGCTTGCTCCAAATCAGCAATAAGATCTTCGATAGCTTCGATCCCAACGCTCAAACGAATGAGGGAATCTTTTACCCCTGTTTTTTCGCGTTCCACTTTGGGTATAGAAGCATGTGTCATACTAGCAGGATGTCCTGCTAAGCTTTCTACTCCTCCTAGCGATTCTGCTAAGGTAAATACTTGAAGTTTTTCTACCACTTGTACTGCTCCTTTCAAGGAGTCTTCCTTCGTGGTAAAAGAAATCATGCCTCCAAAATCCGTCATTTGCGTTTTAGCAATAGCATGATTTGGATGGCTTTCAAAACCCGGCCAATATACCTTATCGACTTTTGGATGTGACACGAGATATTTAGCTATTGCAGCACCATTTTCGCAATGGCGTTGCATACGTACATGGAGTGTTTTGATCCCGCGCAATACCAAGAAACTATCTTGCGGACCACAAATGGCACCACTAGCATTTTGTATAAAATAAAGACGGTCTGCTAATTCTTTCTCTTTGACAATCAAAGCTCCCATAACTACGTCGCTATGTCCTCCAAGATATTTTGTGGCACTATGCATTACGATATCTGCGCCAAAGTCAAGCGGTTGCTGTAAATAAGGCGTGGCAAAAGTATTATCAACGGCTAGTAGTATTTGATGTTTTTTTGCAATTGCTCCCACGGATTTCATGTCGATAATATTCATCATCGGATTCGTAGGCGTTTCTACCCATAAGAGTTTTGTGTTCTCGTTGATGTAGTTTTCAATAGTATTGACATTGTTCATGCCGATAAAATGGAATTTTATACCAAAACGCTCAAAGACGGAAGTGAATAGACGGTATGTTCCACCATATAAATCATTGGTAGAAATAACTTCATCTCCAGGGTTGAGTAATTTTATCACTGCGTCTATTGCTGCTAGGCCAGAGCCAAAAGCAAGACCATAGGTGCCATTCTCGATACTGGCCAATGCATTTTCTAAAGCATTGCGAGTAGGATTGTGCGTGCGACTATATTCATACCCTTTGTGTCCACCTGGCGTCGTTTGCGCATAGGTAGAGGTTTGATAGATAGGAGGCATTACTGCACCGTACGCCGGATCAAGGGATTGTCCTCCATGTATAACTTTCGTATTGAATTTCATTATATGCTTGTTTCTATCAAATGTACTTTTTAATTCGTTAGATTCATAGTCAATTCCTACCTTTATGATATGATGAATAAACGTCGTTCCTTTTTGAAATTAATAGCCATTTTTTTAATTGTTCTATTTACAGCCATTAGTTGTAAAAAAACGGAAACCCTAACAGTTCAGGTAGAGAAATTTCCCGTGGATTTTTTGAAAGGATGTCAGGATTTGGGGTGTGCCAAACTAGAGATCTTTATTCCCAAGGCTTTAGAAAACACAAAAATCGCGAACAATATTAATCAAAAAGTTGACGAAACGGTAAGTGACCTATTAAATTTGAAGGACACCGATTCTACGACAACAATATCACAAGTGGCTTGGGCTTTTAACAAAGAATACCAGCATATGAAAAAGCAGTTTCCTGACGAAACTTCGCTTTACGAAGCTACGGTAGATGGGACGGTGTCATATCAGGACCCACAATTGATTAGCTTGGTTTTTAAATCCTACATATTTACCGGAGGGGCGCATGGTAATAGTACTACGAGTTTTGCGAATTTTGATAAAAAATCTGGGAAGTTTCTGAAGAACAAAATGCTATTTAAAGATTTGACCAAGTTCAAAACCGTGGTTGAAGTAAAGTTTAGAGAACATTTTAACATTCCAACTGGAACCAGTATTAATAGCACTGGCTTCCTATTCGAAAATGACATTTTCAAGCTTCCAACAACGGTTGGTTTTAGCAAATACGGAGTAGTGTTTCATTACAATCAATATGAAGCCGCTTCCTATGCCAATGGACCATTAGAATTTACGATGTCCTATCAAAAATTACGACCTTTTCTAAAATATCCATTTAATGGGAAGTGATTAGGTATTAGTTTATTCGTTTGTAAAACCTACAAGGTCATGGAAAGACCTTGCAGGTTAGATTTATATCAAATCTACAGTGCTTTTTTCAAAGC
>CAZYRG010000061.1:0-15449 GCA_964650425.1 uncultured Flavobacteriaceae bacterium | reverse complement strand
TCTTGACTGAGCTTCGTTGGTAAAAATATCAACTTTTCTTGAAAAAAATAGAGTGAAGCTCCAATCATAAGGTACAATGCTATAACTACTGTTAATGTTCGTTTAAGCCTTCTTTTTTGTCTTTTTTGCACTGTGTATAACATTAATACTGGTAGATTGTAAATCTATAGTCTTTGGTTGACTGTTAAGAATATCATCTAACATCTTATGATACGATTCAAAATTATTTAGGTTTTTATGCCCTCCACCAATAACAGTGTATAATTGCGTCAATTGAGGATTAACTTTAGATAATTTCACACTTGACTTGTACGGAATTAATTTATCGTTAGTACCATGAATAATATGAATAGGGCATTGTACATATTTTAACCATTTATACGTTGGCAAGGGATATTTTAACAGAATAGATAATGGCATAAAAGGCATGTAGCGTCCTGTGACTTTAGTTAAACTATAATATGGGGCATCTAGAATAAGCATCTTGGGATTATTCATAGATGCCAATTTTGTAGCAAAACCAGAACCTAATGATCGTCCATACAGTATGATTCTATCTTCAGTAGTTTTCTCCTTTACTTTATTATAAACTAACTGTAAATCACGCTTTATTGCTTTCTGAGAGCGCTTGCCTGTACTCTTACCAAAACCTCGATAATCTACCATTAATACATTATAACCGTGCCTAGTAAAATCTACAGCAAACTTACCCCAACCCTTAATGCTCTTTGAATTTCCTTTAAGATATATAACAACACCTTTACTCTCTCCTTTAGGAAAAAAACGCAAACCATTGATAGTAGCACCATCTCTAGTTTCTAAATTATATTCTTTGGTTTGTTGATTTTCATAATCAAATTGAAAATCCTTGGGCAATTTTTCTGGCTTGAACAACACATAATCTTGAATGTAATACAACGCAATACTTATGGCTATATAAATAACCAGAATAGTACCTAATGTTGAAATCCAATATTGCATGTTTTTGGTATGAATTTTTACCAAGATAGTAAATATCGCTTTATTTCAACATTTAACAGCTACAGCTTTGTTTTAACTGATATTAATCTTCTTCCACAAAAAAGTTAACTGTTAAAAAATGTGTTAAAAACTCATTACTATTAAACGATTTAAAGTTTTCAATGTCATAGGTATGAACTTAGATGTTCAATTAGATATTTCTTTAAAAGAAATTTATATCAATCCATTAAATATTAAAATTAAAGACATGAAAAAAATAGTAGTATTAGCAATAGCTCTGTTTACAATTACAGGATTTGCCCAAAAAAGAGACAGCGAAAGGCCTCACAAAGACAGAAAAGAAAGAAAGGAAAAGATATCTCCCGAAAAACGAGCAGAAATTCAATCTAAAAAATTAACCTTGGCTTTAGATTTATCAGAACAACAACAATCTAAAGTAGAAACCGTACTATTAGAACATTTCAAAGAAGGCAAAGAAAAAATGGAAGCTCAAAAGAAGCCAAGAAAAGAGCTTACACAAGACGAACGTCACCAACTTCTTAACGAAAAACTTGATGCACAAATTGCATTAAAAGCAGAAATGAAAAGCATTCTTAACGAAACACAGTATTCTAAGTATACTAAAATGATGGGGCGTCGATCACAGCAACGAAAAGGTAGAGGCAGAAAATCAAAAAAGAGAGACTGATGGTTTTATAAACTAAAAAAGAGTGCTTTTAGCGCTCTTTTTTTAGTTTAACTGTTGTGCAAAACGCTCTACAGCGGCTATGGTTTCATCTAAATCTTTATAAGAAAGTGCATCTGTAATAAACCAAGTCTCAAAAGCACTTGGTGCTATATATATGCCTTGATTAAGCATACTATGAAAAAAGGTTTTGAATACATCATTGTTTCCGTTAGCTGCAGTTTTAAAATCATAAACTGGAGCTTTATCAAAATGTACCGAAATCATAGACCCTACTCTATTTATAGTAAAATCTATTTTTTGTTCTGACAATACACCAGCTATACCTTTATGAAGATACTTTGTCTTTTCCTCTAGCCTAATAAACAAAT
Organism: uncultured Flavobacteriaceae bacterium; assembly: GCA_964650425.1. Taxonomy (GTDB): domain Bacteria; phylum Bacteroidota; class Bacteroidia; order Flavobacteriales; family Flavobacteriaceae; genus Aquimarina. The sequence goes on along the minus strand of CAZYRG010000061.1, from coordinate 13,412 downwards.
CTGCATCCGAATTAATTGTTTTTAGCATCGTTAAACCAGCTGCCATCGCTAAAGGATTGCCACTCAAAGTTCCCGCTTGATATACTGGGCCTATAGGTGCTAAATAATTCATAATCTCATTACGTGCAGCAAAAGCACCTACCGGCAATCCCCCACCAATCACCTTACCAAAACAAACAATATCTGCACTAACATTATACAATTCCTGAGCACCACCTTTAGCTAGCCTAAAACCCGTCATCACTTCATCAAAAATTAGAAGAATGTCATTATCATCACATAATGTTCTCAAACCCTCTAAAAAGCCTTTATTTGGTGGAATGCACCCCATATTACCTGCGACAGGCTCAATAATAATGGCTGCTATTTGGTTAGGATTAGCTAAGATTAACTCTTCTGCATTCTGTAAATTATTATAATCTGCTAGTAAAGTATCCTTTGCTGTTCCTTGCGTAACACCAGGACTATTTGGTGTACCAAATGTAGCGCCTCCACTACCCGAAGCGATCAAAAATGCATCACTATGTCCATGATAACAACCTGAAAATTTTATAATCTTATCTCTTGCTGTAAATCCGCGTGCTAATCTAATCGCACTCATGCATGCCTCTGTTCCAGAATTTACAAAACGTATTTTATCAATATTTGGAACCATTGAAACAGCTAATTCCGCAATTTCCGTTTCAATAGCTGTTGGCATGCCAAAAGAAGTGCCAGACTCTGCCTTAGCTTTTACAGCATCTACCACAGGTCTAAAGGCATGACCGAGCAACATAGGGCCCCAAGAATTTATATAATCGATATATCTGTTTCCGTCTTCATCATATACATAAGCACCCTTTGCAGACTTAGCAAAGATTGGTGTTCCGCCAACACCTTTAAAAGCACGAACTGGCGAATTAACACCTCCAGGAATAACCTCCTGAGCATCTTTAAAAAGTGCGCTACTTCTTTTATATAGCATATACTATTCTGATTTAATTATTAGAACCTGACCTATTGTTAAGTCATTAGACGTTAACCTATTTCTTTGCTTAATTGCATCTACAGAAACCCCATACTTTCTACTTAGTGAATATAGCGTATCTCCTTTTACTATGGTATGCGAAAGCATTTCAGAAGGTTTTTCTGAAGTCTTAACTTTAGTTTTACGCCCTAAGACTTTTGCGTCATAATTATATAACTCATAACGCTCAATTAAGGCTATAAGTTTTTGAGGGTACTTCCTATCAGTTGCGTAACCTGCAGCTTTTAATCCTCTTGCCCACCCTTTATAATCGTGAGGTTTTAATTTAAAGAGGTTAGCATATCGTTTTCGTCCTGTTAAAAATTCGGAATGATCTTTATACGATGTTTCTGCGGCTTTATATTTTCTAAAACATTCTTGAGAGCGGTCATCATCATGATAAATTTTTGCGCCTTTCCAACCATGACATTTTATACCAAAATGATTATTTGCTTCCTTTGCTAAACGTCCATTCCCTGAACCAGACTCTAAAATACCTTGAGCTAATGTTATACTTGCAGGGATTTTAGAACTTCTCATCTCTGACATTGCAATTGCCGAATATGTATCGATATACTCATCTACGGAAGACCGTTTGCGCTCTGAAACAATAATAGGTTTAGATACCTGTTCTTTCTCTACTTCAATGGGGTTCTCTTTAGTAACAATATCTTCTGTTTTTGTTTCAGAATCTTTCTTCTTGGTGACAATTCCTTTTTTAGGTCCACAAGAGGTAATAAGTATCAATATTATTATAGTAAGAAATCTTATTTTCATTTAAATAGTAATTAGGGGCATAGATTTAGATTTTAAACGTTTGTTCATTCCTTCTATACCTTGCAAACCTCCTGAATGAACAGTCAAAATTTTAGAGTTATTCTCAAACTCTCCGTTCTTTATCATATTTATAATCCCAAAAAGCATTTTTCCTGTATAAATTGGGTCTAAAGGAATATCATACTCTGACTTAAAATCGTTAATAAACGTAATTAATTCATCATTTATTTTGGCATAACCACCAAAGTGATATTGTGTTATTAGTTTCCAATTCTCAGCGTTTACAAATTTACGAATTTCATTAGTTAAAAAATCACCTTTTAATGCTGGAAATCCTAATATTTCCTGATGGTTTTCTGATGCGTTTATAATACCTGAAATCGTACCGCCTGTTCCTACACAGCAACAGATATACTTATAGATTTTATCCTCTGAATTTAATATGTCTTTACACCCTTTAATTGCCAATTCATTGGTGCCACCTTCAGGAATTAGATAAAAGTCACCAAATTTCTCTTTTAATGAATTTTGAAAACCTTCAGTTTCTTTTAATCGGTAGTCTTCTCGCGAAACAAAGTAAAATTCCATACCGTTTTCCTTAGCAAACCTTAGTGTTGGATTTGTGCTAATTTTGTTATGCAATTCTTCACCTCTAATGATTCCAATAGTTTTAAAACCAATAATTTTTCCAGCATATGCTGTAGCTGCGATATGATTAGAAAATGCACCGCCAAAAGTCAATAAAGCACTTTTGTTCTGGTGTTTAGCTTCAACTAAATTATACTTTAATTTTCGGTATTTATTTCCCGAAATAAAGGGATGAATTAAATCTTCTCGCTTTATAAAAAGCTGAATGTTCCTATCATTTTCTATATGTATTTGCTGAATTGGAGATGTCATCTATCCTGATAGCTATCGAGACAAAAATAGTTTATAAAATTCCAAAATGGTCGCTTTTTTAAAAACTTCAAATTTTGCTCATTAGAATACGCTTCTCGCTCAAAAGAAATAGACCGATAGGCTAGTCGCCAATTCTTTAATTTTAGGTATTTAATTAAAAATTCTAAACTATAAATAATATAAAACGGGATGATTAGCAATTCTAATTGTTGTCTCAAATGAATACGTTCATGATTGATTAATGAGGCATTACATTTTAATTTATGCTGTCTTAAAAAAACAAAAGGATATAATGTTATAGCTGAATAGCCCTTAGGCACTATATATTTTGATACAATAATCACAACCTTTTGATTTCAAAAATCAATCCAAAATAAGTTATCTTTGTTTTTATATGAAAAAAATCGTCCCAATCGAAGATGGTGATTATTATTTAACTCCTGAAGGCTATCGTTGTTTTACTGAGCAATATCACTTAAAACGTGGTTATTGCTGTGAGAGTGGTTGTAGACATTGCCCTTACGGATTTTCAAAAGAAAAACTAAAGCAGAAGTAATGCAAATAGCATTTAAAGATCAAATACTAGAGGGCATACCCGAGCAATTACCAGCTAAAAAATCTTATGACAAATCCATAAACCATGCGCCGATTCGTAAAAATATTCTGTCTTTAGAAGAAAAGAAATTAGCGCTTCAAAATGCATTGCGTTATTTTAAAAAAGAGCAACATCACATTTTAATAGAAGAATTTAAACACGAGTTAGAAACTTATGGACGCATTTACATGTATCGCTTTCGTCCTGATTATAAAATGTATGCACGACCTATAGAAGACTATCCTGCAAAGTCTAAACAAGCAGCTGCAATAATGCTTATGATTCAAAATAACTTGGATTATGCTGTAGCGCAACATCCCCATGAGTTAATCACCTATGGCGGAAATGGTGGTGTGTTTTCTAATTGGGGGCAGTATCGTCTGACTATGAAATATTTGGCTGAGATGAATGATGAGCAAACACTTGTGATGTACTCTGGTCACCCTATGGGTTTATTTCCATCGCACAAAGAAGCACCAAGGGTTGTAGTTACAAATGGTATGATGATTCCTAATTACTCAAAACCTGACGATTGGGAAAAATTTAATGCACTTGGTGTTACTCAATACGGACAGATGACCGCAGGAAGTTATATGTACATTGGTCCTCAAGGCATTGTGCACGGAACCACAATCACAGTATTAAACGGTTTTAGAAAAATAAATAAGACTCCAAAAGGTGGTCTTTTTGTTACATCTGGATTAGGCGGTATGTCTGGAGCACAACCAAAAGCAGGAAACATTGCTGGCTGTATAACAGTCTGCGCAGAAGTAAATCCTAAAATCACTCAAGTACGTTTAGACCAAGGTTGGATTGATGAAAAAATTACAGATTTAGATAAGCTTGTCTCAAGGATTAAAGACGCTAAAATCAAAAGAGAGACCATTTCTATAGCCTATTTAGGTAATATTATCGATGTATGGGAAAAATTTGATGACGCTAATATTCATATCGATTTAGGAAGTGATCAAACTTCACTTCACAACCCATGGGCTGGAGGTTATTACCCTGCTAATTTATCTTTTGAAGACGCAAATCAAATGATGGCGGAGGAACCTGAATTGTTTAAAAAGAAAGTACAAGAAAGTTTACGTCGTCATGCAAAAGCTATCAATAAGCATACAAAAAAAGGAACTTATTTCTTTGACTATGGGAATGCATTTTTATTAGAAGCCTCTCGAGCTGGTGCTGATGTAATGAACGATACGCCATCTTTAGGAAGAGAATTTAAATACCCAAGTTACGTCCAAGATATTATGGGACCAATGTGCTTTGATTATGGTTTTGGACCGTTCCGTTGGGTTTGCGCTTCTGGTAAACCTGAAGATTTAGTCAAGACTGATAGGATTGCTTGCCAAGTTCTTGAGGATATAATGAAAACTGCTCCAGACGAAATTAAGCAACAAATGGCTGATAATATTCAGTGGATTAAAGGGGCTCAAGACAACAAGCTCGTTGTCGGTTCTCAAGCTCGAATTCTTTATGCAGATGCTGAAGGTCGAATGAAAATTGCTGAGGCTTTTAATAAGGCCATTGCAGATGGCGTTATAGGATATGTGATACTAGGTCGTGACCATCATGATGTTTCTGGCACAGACTCGCCTTATCGTGAAACTAGTAATATTTACGATGGCTCACGTTTTACTGCGGATATGGCTATACATAACGTTATTGGCGATAGTTTTAGAGGTGCCACATGGGTTAGCATACACAATGGCGGTGGTGTAGGTTGGGGTGAAGTTATTAATGGTGGATTCGGCATGGTTCTTGATGGTAGTAATGAAGCAAATAAACGCCTTAAACAGATGTTGTTCTGGGATGTTAATAACGGAATTTCTAGGCGAAGTTGGGCTAGAAATGAAGGAGCCGTATTTGCTATAAAACGTGCCATGAAAAATGAACCTAACTTAAAAATAACATTACCTAATTTTGTTGACGACAACTTATTACAAGGACTCTAACTCAAATACATATTTAGCTATGAAAAAAAACATTAAATTTTTACCAGTATTACTCCTCGCATTAATTATGAGCTCATGTAGTTCTGTACGTGTAGCATCTGACTATGACAAAGAAACAGAATTTAACGATTACAAAACTTTTGCTTTTTTTAAACCAGGTATAGATAAAGCTGAAATTAGTGATTTAGACAAACGTCGTATATTAAAAGCTGTTGAAGCCGAACTTATGGCAAAAGGCATGACAAAATCTAACAATCCAGATATGCTTGTAAGCATATTTACAAAATCCAACCAACGTGTTGACGTTTACAACAACGCATGGGGCATAGGTGCATGGGGCTGGGGTGGATTTGGTCGTTTCGGAGGTTTCGGTCCAGGCTTCGGCAGATTTGGCCCAGGATTCGGTGGTTTTGGCGGCAACCAAGTATCCACTCGAACTGAAGGAATTCTTTTTGTAGATTTTATTGATGCAGATAAAAAACAATTAATTTGGCAAGGCTCGGGAACAGGTTACCTGGCAACTAAAAATGTAGAAAAGAAAGAAGCTCGTATCAACGAGTTTGTTTCTGAAATGATGACAGCATACCCTCCTGCTAAAGAAACAAAATAGACTCTATTTTTTTAAAATTTAAAAAAGCATTCAAATTTTGGATGCTTTTTTTTGACCTAAACTTTAGAAATCTAATATTCTATAAAAGTGTATCTTTGCCCACTTTTAAGACTAAGACATCATGATATTAGGCCAAACTACCCGTAAAAATTTTACTCAAAACCCAAAGAATGATATTCTTTCTGGATTAACTGTGGCATTAGCATTGGTACCAGAAGCTGTTGCATTTGCATTTGTTGCAGGTGTAGATCCTCTGGTTGGTCTTTACGGTGCGTTTATGATGGGAATTGTAACTGCTCTTTTTGGTGGTCGCCCGGGTATGATCTCTGGTGCAACTGGTGCCATGGCAGTTGTTATGGTAAATCTTATTAGAAAAGGTAATGAGGTGGGATTAACTTTAGATAATCCAGTAGAAAATTTAGGCTTGCAATGGCTCTTTATAACATTATTAATTGTTGGAGGAATTCAAATCTTGTCTGGTGTTTTTAAACTAGGGAAGTTTGTTCGCTTGATACCTCATCCTGTAATGATGGGATTTGTTAATGGTCTTGCCATTGTTATTTTCTTGTCGCAATTAGGTCTATTCAAAGAAACCATTGATGGCGAAAAGGTATTTATGAGTGGTACAGCATTATATACTATGCTTGGACTAATAGCTTTAACTATGGGAATTATGTTTGGTTTACCTAAGCTCACAAAAAAAGTACCTGCAGCGTTATTAGCCATAATCGTAGTTGCGGCGATAACTATATTTGGAAAGTTAGATGTAAGTACTGTTGGCTCCTTTATTAGAGATGGTGGTGGTGAAGGTTTACAAGGAGGATTACCAACATTTCAAGATCAAATTTTTGGATTCTTCGGAACACTTTCTGGGCATTGGAGCTTTATTCTAGCTACAGCATTTATTTTAGCAGCTATCGGGTTAATTGAATCTTTAATGACATTAAATCTTATTGATGAAATGACTGAAACCCGTGGTAATGGAAATCGTGAATGTATCGCTCAAGGTGGTGCAAATATTCTTAACGGACTCTTTGGCGGAATGGGAGGATGTGCTATGATTGGACAATCAATTATTAATGTAGATTCTGGTGGGCGTGGACGTTTATCTGGTGCTGTTGCAGCAATTGCTTTACTTTGCTTTGTATTGTTTGGCGCTCCTTTAATTGAGCAAATACCTATCGCAGCATTAGTAGGTGTTATGTTTATGGTTGTTATTGGAACATTTGCTTGGTCGAGTTTTAGAATTATTAGAAAAATACCATTATCAGATGCTATTGTACTAATTGCAGTTTCTGGGATTACTGTTTGGAAAGATTTGGCTGTAGCCGTTATAGCTGGTGTTATAATTTCGGCATTAGTCTTTGCATGGAAGAATGCCACGATGATTAGAGCACGCAAACGCACGCAACCTGATGGCACAAAAACTTACGAAATCTGGGGCCCTCTGTTCTTCGGTTCTATTCAAAACTTCAATTCTAAGTTTGATGTTAAAAATGACCCTGAAAAGGTTGAAATAGATTTTGTAGAATCTCGTGTAAGCGACCATTCTGCATTAGAAGCCATATTCAATTTAGTGAATAAATATGAAGCCGAAGGCAAATCCATTAAGCTAAAACACTTAAGCACCGATTGTAAAGTCTTACTTAGAAAAGCTAGTCCAAAATTTGAAGAAGTAATTATTGAGGATATTGACGACCCTAGATATCATTTAGCGGCAAACCCTGAAAAATTCACCAAATCCCTTTCAGAATATAATATTTAATTTGTTTTATAGATTACACCATCCTTCATTACAAAATCTACATTTCGCATAACTTTGATATTTTCTATTGGATTACCTTCAACAGCGATAATATCTGCTAAGAAGCCTTTTTCGATTTTCCCCAAATCTTTTAAATGAAAAATCTTAGCATTGACTGATGTTGCAGATTTTAAAACCTCGAATATTGGCATACCATAATCTACCATGAGTTCTAATTCCTTATAATTTTTGCCATGAGAGTATACTCCAACATCACCACCAAAAGCAATCGTCACGCCTGAATCTAAAGCCATTTTAAAAGATTTTTTCTTATTCACAATACGTTGCGGCTCTGGGTCTTTTCCTTTATTCCATCCGCGGTATTGACTTATAGCATCACCAGCAGCTAGTGTTGGGCATAATGCCACGTTATTTTCTTTCATTAATTTAAACACCTCCATAGTGGCTCCGTCACCATGCTCTATAGTTTCCACACCTCCTAAAATAGCTCTTCGCATACCTTCTGGCGTACTGGCGTGTGCAACTGCATAACGGCCGGCGCTTTCAGCAGTAGAAACCATCAATTTAATTTCTTGTAAAGAAAATGTAGGTTGTGAAGGCTCACCAGTTCCCCAACGGTAATCTGCATAAATTTTTATAAAATTTGCGCCATTACCTAACTGACGTCTTACTGTTTTAATAACATCATTTCCGCTAGCTTCCTCTGCTCCAAGAGGTACTTTAACGCCATCATGAAATCCCTTTGGCCCATAGGCACCAGTAGCTACTATAGCTGGACCAGCAACTAACAATCGTGGCCCTGGGATGATACCTTCATCAATAGTTTTCTTAACATACACATCGCTATAACCCGCCCCTTCTGCACCCAAATCGCGCATAGTGGTAACACCTGCCATCAAAGACGCTTTTACGTGGTTAACTGCTCTAATCGAACGCTCTACAGGTGATTCTTTTAAAACTTGGTCATTCCAGGACGTTTCATTATATGGATGCAACAGAATATGCGAATGGCCTTCAATAAGACCTGGCATCAATGTTTTTCCTTTTAATTGAATCTCTTTTGTGTTTTTTGGAATAGATAATTTAGACAAATTGCCAACCTGAGTAATGCGATTACCTTCAACTAAAACCACCCAGTCATTATGCATTTCAATACCATCAAAAACACGATCTGGAATCAACAATGTTTGTGAATTCAATATTGATATCGCAAAACCTAATACTACTGTAAATATTAATTTCATGTTTTTATTTATTAGCATTACGTTCTGCTATTTCTGATAACCTAGCATCTATATCTTCTTTAGACAGCCACTTCCCTCTTACCATAACACCAGAAATAGATTTCAAGGCTTTGACATCTTCTAGAGGATTAGCATTCAATAATATCAAATCAGCAGATTGATTTTCTTTTACTTCTCCAAAATTCCCTTCCTCATCAAAGTATATCGCAGGGTTAATAGTCCCTGATTTAATAATTTCTAAAGGTGTTAATCCAGCTCTTAACATACCATCAATTTCATGATGAATAGAAAAGCCCGGCACATTAAATAATTGTGGCGCATCAGAACCCAATAACATACCATGTCCGCCATCTTGAAGCTTTTTCATCAGTTGACGTCTTATCTCATTAAATTTTTCCCATTGCTCAAAACTAAAATCTTCTGCGTCGGTATATTGTGCTTTTCTTACTTTCCAATTTTCTAGCGTAGATTTTGCCATATACTTCATTTCAGGTTGCTTTAACAACTCGTCTGCAGATACTGGTGCAAACCAACGCTCGTATAAACTTTGTGTAGATACTATCCAAACTTTATGTTTTTTTGCCATACCTACCAATTCATCGATGTAGTTTACATCTGCTAGTGGCGTAAAGGCATAACCAAAAAATCCATTAGCGCTAGGATTTACATTAGCGGATTGTGGTACTAGACCTTCTAAAAACCCGTCTACATGGTCAATAGATGCATAACCACTTTCCATAGCATGACGCACACCAACATCTACAGGCACATGACCTGCATAGGGGATACCAACTTCTTTTGCCGTTTTTACTGCAGCATTAAAAACATCTAACTGAATCCCTGGATGTATTTTTAAAAAGTCATACCCATCTTTTTGATATTGCGTGACCTTTGCGATAGCTTCTTCTTCTGTTCTGATGGAGTTTCCATTTAACGAAGGGCTTGATGTGTATATTCTAGGACTTAGTATTTCGTTATTTTTTGCTTTTTCACGCAATTCTAAATGCGAAGGCCCTCCCAACATACCACGTATTGTTGTAATTCCGTTAGATAGATATAAAAACAACGTTTCATCTACAATCTCAGGATTACGTGTTGAAGGCTGCGGAATATGCGCATGCATTTCGGCCAATCCTGGCATCAAATACTTTCCTTGACCATCAATTGTTATTTTGTATCCTTCTGCATTTTCAACAACTTCGGATATATGCTGAATTTTCCCTGAATCTATAACAACTTGACGTTGCTCTAAGATATTTCCTGTACGGACATCTACAACATTAGCATTGGCTATTAAAATAGCTGTCTCACTTATTTTTTCTTGTGGGTTTGCGCAGGAGAATGCTATAATCACACAAATTATGGCTATGATTTTTTTCATTTTAATATTGATTTTTGGCAATTCCTATGTTGACTCTTCTAAACTTATTGCGCTTAATTAACTTTTTTGAGATGCAACTTTCATAAACTTTTTTCATCTTTTATTTCTGGCTGGTTCACTACCTTAAAATCAAATATATCTGGTCTAGAATAGTGCCCAATTGCATCAAAATCCAGCTTACTTAGTGTAATATCTTCCAAATCCAATTCTGCAATGAGAGCATCAGCTTTACCAAATGACGGTCCTGCAATCACTTTACCCAAAGGAGAAACTATAATACTTCCTCCAGGGCAGATTTCTTCATTATCAGTCTCTATTTTATTACGATAATTTTCAGGATACATTGACTTTGTAAAATATTGATTACATCCTAAAACAAAACACCTACCTTCTAAAGCAATATGTTTCATCGTCGCTGTCCACTCTTCTCTAGAATCTGCGGTTGGCGCAATATAAATTTCTACACCCTTTTGGTACATGGACATTCTAGCCTGCGGCATATAATTTTCCCAACAAATTAGTCCACCGAGTTTTCCTATATCTGTTTTAAAAGTCACTAGAGATTTACCATCTGCTTCTGCCCAGATTATGCGCTCGCTTCCTGTTGGTTTTATTTTACGATGTGTGCCTAATAAACCTTGACTTGGCGAAATATAAACCATTGAACAAAACAAACTTCCGTTTGTTTCTTGTTTTTCTGTAATACCTATAACGAGATACACATTTTGAGAAGCTGAAAGCTCTTCTAATCGTTTTAGATCTTCACCATCAAGAGATATACTGTTTTTATAATAATCGGCATATAATTGTCTGCCTTGCGTTGTTCTACTTCCTACGACAGCTCCAAAAGAAAATCCTCTTGGGTAGCCAGGAATAAAAGATTCAGGAAAAACAATAAGATCGCAACCTTGCTTTGCGTATGTGGCAACTAAAGCTTCTACTTTTTCAATTGTTTTATCCTTATTGAAGAAAACAGGACTATCTTGAACTAAGCAAACTTTTACTTTCATGTTTTACACAAATTTTGATTTACTGAATGGCATCTAAAAATGGTTTCATGTTTAACAACTTAATATCATCTCGTTTGCGTAATTCTCGTAAAAACCAGCCTTTGTGACCAGCTCCATAGGTTATGAGTATGCGTTTACCTTTATAACGGTGTTTTTCTAATGCTTTTTCAATATGCCAATAATGAGCAATATTTATATTATCCCAACCACCGAGTCCTAGCTCCACATTAAATAATCGATTATACGTTTGTAAGGCAATGTCTTGAATGCGGTCATATTCATCAGTATGGATAAAATAAGGGTCATTGCGTTTTCCTGTTGCGCGATATACAGAATCTGAACGTCTATTAGCACTAGTATACGCCTCCCAATCTGCTTTGCGGTCTGGATTTTGACTAATCGCTCTTAGTTTTTGGCTACGTTCTAATGCCATTGGGCGTGTCCATCCTGCTGTTGGAATAATTTCAAAATCCATTTCTTTGGTTAATGGAAAGACTACATCTGTGTATTCTGGAAAACGCATTACACGAGGCTCAGAGATACTATCGTCTCTTTTATAACCTTCCATTGCAGCTTCAAAACGGTCTGGTGGAATTTCTGTTAAAATATAATCAGGCTTTATTTCTCTTATCAACTTTTCTACATAATCTGTTGTATAAACACTATCGGTAAGATGACCACTGTGAATCATCCCCATAACCAAAACTTCGTTTAGTGGTTTTTCTTCTGAAGTGTTTTCAGATTCTTTTTGTTTACAGCTTGATATTAATAGTAATAAAGCAATTACTGCGACATACTTTTTAATTATAAATTTCATCAATATAGCTTTTAGTAGATAAATTTACTGAAATCTTTGTATTAAAAAACAAAGTCATCTGTTTAATAATTCAATATCTTTTCAATCTTTATTCTTACCTTTTCTGTAGACGGTATCATAGCTTGTTCTAAAGTAGAGTTTAATGGAATTGCTGGCATATTTTCACTACCTATGGTCATAACAGGTGCGTCTAAATATTTAAAACATTCTTCTTGAATTTTTCCAGCTAAAGCTCTTGCAAAACTATTATTTGAAGGCTCTTCTGTTACGACTAAACACTTTCCTGTTTTCTTCACAGATGTCATTATGGTATCTTCATCCAAAGGATATAAAGTTCGTAAATCTATCACTTCAATCTGGTCTTGCATATCCAATTCTTCAGAAGCATTCATAGCCCAATGCACACCCATTCCGTAGGTAACAATGGTCAAAGTTTCCACAGACTCTTGTTTCCAGATTTCTTGTAAAACCCATGCTTTACCGAAAGGCAATACGTAATCTTCACTCGGCTCAACAGATGTCGCGCCCTGTGTGCCTGGCACTTTAGACCAATACAAACCTTTGTGTTCTAAAATAACTACAGGATTTGGGTCATGATATGCAGCTTTCATCAAGCCTTTTAAATCTGCTCCGTTACTTGGATAGGCAATTTTTATACCTCTAATATTTGTAACCACACTTTCTACCGAAGACGAATGATAAGGACCTCCACTTCCGTAAGCACCAATTGGCACGCGAAGAATCATACTTACTGGCCATTTACCATTTGATAAGTAGCAACTACGACTCACTTCTGTAAATAGTTGATTTAGTCCTGGCCAAATATAATCGGCAAACTGTACCTCAACAATAGGTTTTAATCCTACAGCCGACATTCCAACTGTGCTTCCAACAATAAATGCTTCTTGTATGGGTGTGTTAAACACACGGTCATCACCAAACTTTTGCGCTAATGTTGCCGCTTCTCTAAACACACCACCTAATCGACCGCCAACATCTTGTCCATATAGCAAACACTCCTTATGCTCTTTCATTAATTCCTCAACCGCAAATAACGCGCAATCGACCATTACTACTTTATCAGCTCCTTCTGGCTCACGAGTTCCTTTCTCTTCTGTTATTGGAGTTGGTACAAAATCGTGAGTAAATAAATCTTCAGGTTTTGGGTCTTCGGCTTTTAAAGCTTTTTCAAAATCTGAAGCTACTTTTGATTTGGCATCATTTTCTATATTATCAATTTCATTATCAGAAAATCCATTGTCTAATAATTGCTGCCTTAAAACAGGATATGGGTCTCGAGACCGTGCTTCTTCCAAATCATCTCTGTACCATTCCATTCGTACACC
>CAZYRG010000060.1:0-15562 GCA_964650425.1 uncultured Flavobacteriaceae bacterium | reverse complement strand
TGGATATAAAAAATACCAGAGGATTTGCTTTTCGCAAATCATCGGGAACTATTTGTAGAAGCGGGTTTGATCTGGATCATCAATTTTTGCGGTGTTGTAAGTAATAATAATTTGTGACGACTTTATATCAAGACAAACTTTCAAAATAAGCAAAAACAATGGATTTTTTCGAATATATAATGGATGGAGGCGGAATGCTACTACTTGGCTTATTTGTTGTTATTGTGCTGTTATATAATAAAATAAAAGCTCGAAGAGCTTTTAGAATACCTTCGGAAAAAAGAAGAAAAAGAAAGTAATTAAGTGAAGTTATAAAAAAACCATCTTGTATATAAGATGGTTTTTTACTTCAATAAAAAAATCCGAGAACCCATTAACTACCCCTAGCTTCTGGTATTCCCGGATTTACATTAGTATTACATACTAATGCTCTTCATGTTAGGTTGGAAGGTCTATGTTACTTTTTCATCAGTTTGTGTGTCGTAACCTCATTATTGTGGGTTAGCTGCACGATATATAGACCTTTGGGTTGCTCTTCCAAATTGATTTTTAGAGCTGACCCAGCAGTTTTTTCGAAAATCTCATCATACACCAAAGTTCCGTTGATACTGTAGACCTGAACCATGGTTTTATGTTCTGGATTTTGACCTATATCAATGGTGAATAGACCGTTTGTTGGGTTGGGGTAAAGTTTGATCACCAAATTTTCTGTATTCGAAAAAGTGTTTTTATTTTGACTTTTTTGTACCTTTTGAGCGAGTCCAGCGGCTCTTCTTGCTGTTGCTTCTTTAATGAGGTTACAACCATCTTCGAACCAAGTGTTGTATATCCTGCGTTTATCACTTACATTCTCGACATAATATAAATGAGGGAAAGTGTAATTAAATTGGAATCCGCCACTTTTGATTATTTTTTTGGATGAGTTTTGCTTATATGTTACTCCATTAGATAAATTCTCATCGATATCCCAGCTTCGGTAAAGAAACTCATCCTCAATAGATCTATAGTAAATAGTGCCATCTTTTTTATTAATTGCAAAATCACTAACCCTAGTGAAAATACCCTTATGACCTAACTCTACATTTTTAATTCCAGAGAAGGTATTGGTATTTAGGTTGTAGTCAATCATTTTTAATTTTGGACCTGCATTATCTTGGAAGTAAATCTTATATATATTATTGCCTAGTTCTAAATAATCTAATCTTGCATATCCTTTTATCCCAGAACTTGGGCTATAAGTTGCTGATGGTAGAATGGAACCGGAAGAAGAATTGAATTTATAAGCTGATATATTTCCTCCTGCAGTAATAAAAATTAAATTTTCATCAGCAATGTTGATTGTCATGATTGCGGTGTGTCCATTAGATATGTTGGTGTCAATACTTGAAGAGAAAATATAATCGTTAGATCCGTTATTATGTTCCTTATAGAAATTATAAGTATTAGTGTCTAGGTTTAAGCCGACTACATAATCAGTTCCCAATGCAATTCTGTCTATTTTTTCGCCAGGTCTGCTAATGATACTTTGTCCAATTAGATCCCCTGAAGCATTATATTTTGCCAAACGTAGAATCTCTTGTTGATCTATATAATGCACCCATATATCAGTCCCTTTTGCGGTTGCCAAAATGCTATTTTGTTCACCTGTCCATTTCCATTTTGTTTTACCAGGAGTTTCTAGTTTTTTCATGATCCACATAGCCCTATTTCTATCATCTACACCCCAGGTATATCTGCCTATTTCATTACCATTTGCCCAATATATATGATCATCTTCGGTATCATCTAGGTCAAAGGGTACTACAGTCAGATTAGAGACCACATTTTCACTCGGAAACCAAGCGAGATTCCAAGCCATATCCTCAGTAGTATTGTCTAATTTTATGTCTGTCGTAGTTGTTCTGATTATTGTACCACCTGTGCGAAGATTTATTGTTGCAGTTATGGTAGTTGTATTGTTGCCATCAGGATCATACTGGTTTGTTTCTGTTAATTTTGCAGTTCTAGAGTTGTTTTTAATAAGATTAAATTTATCATTATTGATAACCCAGCTTACTGATGCAATTTGATTTGAAAAATCAGAATTAGATCTAATCCATAGGTTTTCATTGTTTTGACAAGTGTCAGGATCGATCGCAATGTTATAGTCCGTTTCCTTTGCCTTTCGGGTATATTTGATATAGACTGGTTTAGTAACTGCAGTATGCCTTTTTTCAAACCCCCTCACTGTAAAATAATAACGAAGCTCGACTTTTATAGTTTCATTATGATTTAAATCTTCTATGTATTGTGTCAAATCGAATGCATGATTTCCCCCATTTTTTTCCTCTTTTTTTGTGCCATTTATAAATATATCTATTCGGCTGGTATGCGCTTTGCTTACATTTATACTTTGACCAGGAATTGTAAAATTTCTATCTTCAAAAAGAGTTATGTTTTGATTTCCACCAGGGAGATGTCCCTCAATCCAATTACGAGCTTTTTTTTGTATGTTGGCCGCACTCATTGAGCCGGTAAACATCATTATTAATAAAGTTAGGAAAAGTAATTTCTGTGTTTTCATAATTAAAAATGTTTAAAAAGTTAGTGTTTGTTTTATGGAGGCAAACTTAGACCAGCTTTAGAATATTTTTCCCACCCGAAAAGGGTGGTTTTTATGATTGCAGATTGCGTAAATTTGTGGCTGCATCAAAAAACGTATGAGCAAAAGCAGATTTATAGTTGCGTATTCACAATTGGCAATCCAGTTATATGGATGTCTTATGGTGCTTTTTCCTACAATACTTTCTGCGCAAATCGGATTCAAACAGTATACCACGGCAGATGGACTCCCTCATGACTTTACCTTTCGCCTACACGAAGATGATCAGGGCTATTTATGGATCGGAACAGACGATGGCTTGGCGAAATTTAATGGTAGAGATTTTAAGGTTTTTGATTCCAAAGATGGGTTTAGAAGTAATTTTATTATTGATATAGATCGATATGCTAAGGATACCTTAGCTATAAGTACATGGAAAGGAGGATTACATCTCATGACAAAGGATAGTGTAATAGTTCCCGATATAGAAAATGATTCGCTTGAAAGAGCCCGTGATATTTATATGATTGATAAGACACCAATTATCTGGACTCCCTATAGCATTTATAACTATTATGAAAACAAGGGAGGGGTTCAATTCATCAAGAAATCATTTAGGTTTAGTTTAGGTCAAAATAATACACTGTTTTTGGGTAATGAAGCAAGTCTTAATCCCAATTGCGAAGGAAAAAAAGTTTATGATACACTTTATTTTCATCAGGGAATGAAACTAGTTAAAAATACAGATAAATTCAAGGGAATATATCGCTTTGATTCTTTGACTAAAATCTCCTCTGTTTTTCCGTTTCTTAAGGATTTGGCAATTGATGATTTTGGAAGTTACAAAAGCGACTTATTCTATGCATTTTCCGACAATAAACGGTATGTTTTTGATCATGATGGTATTATTGAAACACAAGATTATGATGTGGGGGATAGAGTGATATACAAATACGTGAATACAACATTTGCCGAAGTATGCCTAGCGCGAAATTTTCAAACAGGTTTAGACCATATTATGCTATTTGATAAGCGTCAAAATCAATGGGAAGATGTAATAGATCGATCAAAAGCTAGCCTATTGGTGAGTGATGTTTTTGTAGATACTGAAGAAAATATATGGATTACCTCTAAAGCTGATGGCTTGTATCAATTGTATCCTATAAATGCCTGGCAACAACCCCAAAAAATTATTGATAGGGAACATATTTTGGATATTGCGGTGTCCAAAGAAAATAAGCTGTTTTTCATTACCGTAAATAAAATCTATGAATATGATGTGCAAAGTCAGAAGACTAGAAAGTTGATTTTGAATCAAAGAGTTACTCAATTTGCTGCGCACAAGCTAGATAGCAAGGTAGTTCCTTTACATGCTATAGACCCAATAAAACAAAAAACTATCAATTTCTTTGAGCACCTTATCATGAGGACGCAAAGAGTTTTCTACGATGATAAAGGGATTAGTTTTGCCTATGATCATACATGCCTTACTTATAAGGTAAAGAAAAATGCGCGACCCCTAGAAATTAATCTGAAAAAAAACGGAGCTACAATTTACATTAATCAACTTGCCATAGTAGAGAATGAGTTATGGCTTGCTACCTCTGAGGGGTTAAAGGTTTATGAATTAAGCACTGGAAACTTTTTAAGAGATGTTTCGATAAGTGAAAATGCCATTTCCAAGAATATTAAAAATATACAATACCAAAAAGGTAAAGGTGTATGGTTTGTGACCAAAGAAGGGCTTTTTTTAATAGATAAAAATTCTGAGTTGATTCCATTTGGGAAGGATCAGGGGATAAACGGTATAAGGATTAATGATATATATTTAGATCATTTGCAACAATTATGGATCGCTACACAAAAAGGGTTCTCTATATATTCCAATGGGATGTGTTATAATTTTGGAAATAATGAGGGCTTTGATTATAGTGCTACTACAAAAATAACGGAGAGCGAGAATCATCAAATTTTTATTGCTGGCAGCAAAGGGGTATGGTCATTAGAAAACCATCAACCTTTTGAACCAATAACGCCCCCAAAATTAATTAGTTCTCTCTTGTATTCAAAATTACAGGAGCTTGAAAAATTTCATTTGGATATTATTGATTTTTCCGAAAAAAATCCTATTGTAGAATATAAGGTGGATAAAACCGACAAATGGATGCCACTTTCTGGAATGAGTTTGAGCGTTCAGAACTATGCTATTGGAAATTATGAGGTGCAATTTAGAGTTCGTAATTCGCAAAGTAACTGGTCATATACAGAAATTTTCCCATTTTCAAAAACATTGGTATGGTACAAAACTTTGTGGGCAACAGTACTTTTTTATGTACTTAGTATTTTATTAATTGGGGCACTTGCCATACTTCAGATTCGAAAAGTAAAAAAACGGAATAAGCTTTTAAAAACTACTATAACACAATCCGAAATCCTCGAAAAAGAATTAGGGACTGTAAGAGAAAATGTAGCCCAAGACTTTCATGATGAACTAGGAAATAAATTAGCCGGAATTACCGTAATTTCTGAAATGATGATGAAGGATGAGGAATTACAAAATAGCAACGCAAAACAAATGGCAGAACAAGTTCGAAAAGATGCAAAAGACTTGTATTTTGGCATGAAAGATTTTGTCTGGGCTATAGATGCAAAAAGTGATGATCTTCAAGAACTAGTGGTGTATTTGACGGATTTTGGAGAAGATCTTTTTCAGAATAAAGGAATTGTGTTCAAGGTGCAAAAAGAATTGGAAGATGGAGTGGATAAGTTGCCGTATTATTGGAGTAAACAATTATTATTATTGTTTAAAGAAGCGATGACTAATAGTCTTAAACATGCCAATGCTACAGAGGTGAATTTGATCTTTAGCCAGAAGAAAAATTACTTGATTATTCAGTTTTCAGATAATGGAAAAGGCTTTGATCAAGAAAATTTAAAAAGAAAAAATGGTTTGCTGAATATGCAAAAACGTGCGGATCGGATTGGTGGAGAGTTAGTAGTGACATCTAAAAAAGGGACAAAAATCAAGTTCAAAGGGGTTTTGGAATAATTCTGTAAATACTACCCGAATCGGGTGAGGAAAGTGAATATAATAAACCAGAGCTTTGTAAGCATAACCAACTAATCTATGGAAACGAAAAAAGTAGTATTGATCGAAGATTATGAGATTGTTTTACGGTCTTACACTAAGATTATTAATAGCGCCGAAGATTTTGAAGTTGTAGGCGCCTTTACTAACTGCGAGGATGCCCTAGAAAATATTATTTCTTTAGCTCCAGATTTTGTCATGATTGATATTACATTGCCTGGGATGAGTGGTATAGAAGGGATCAAGCATATCAAGTCAAAATTGCCTAAGGTTGCAATGATTGTAGTAAGCGTCCACGAGAACTCCAAATATGTTTTTCAAGCACTATGTGCTGGTGCGGTTGGTTATTTGACTAAAAGTAGTGGTGAAGAAAAATTACTACGTGCATTATATCAGGCCAAGGAAGGAGGGGCGCCAATGAGTATCAATATTGCCAGAATGGTGGTAGAATCGTTTCAAGAGCAAAAGTTTGATGAATTGACAGAACGCGAAAATAATGTATTGACGCTTTTGGCGGAAGGGAAAAGTTATGCGAGTATTGGTGAAGAGTTATATGTAAGTCTTAATACCATCAAATATCATGTCCGTAATATCTACGAAAAACTCCATATTAGTACCAAAGCAGAAGCAATTGCCTTACTAAAAAAGAAAAAAGGTTGACGATATACTAAAATGATTAATATTATTTACTTTCTGCCCATCTTTTATCAAATTCAAATGGTATAGTTTTGATAATTTTTATTTGATGAAAATCAGGATGATTTGGATTGAGCAAGTAATTAAAATCTCCTTGCACTACAGCCGAAGGTACTCTAAGAACGGTATGCTGTGCTTTTTGAACAAAAGCATCTCCGAGATGTTGTGTAGATTTAGCATGTGGCCAATTCTTCCAATCAGATGGGAGTTTTTTAGGAACATCTTGAATGGTAATCGTGTCAGGGATTTCTAATTCGATCAGATAATAGTCAAGAGGGAGTATTCCAAGAGGTATACGTATCGCAATTTCTGCAGTACATAGTGCTCTAGAGTCAGAGGTGTAAACCATGGCCACTCCTTTGCTGTTCCAACGCCCGCCGGCGATTTCAGCGCCACGACCGCTTAAATCGTTACAATATTTTTTTTTAGATAGACGAAATACCTTCATGAAAGTATACCATGTGCGATACGTTGTAATTCATCTTTGAGGAGGCTAATCCCAAATGTAGTGTCCAACAAAGACTTAGGTGTTAGATTTCCCAATGCCACATTGGTGGTGGAAAGCCATATGTCAAAATGGTCTTTGCTTCCGAATACAGAGACACCAAATTTATAGACCAAAGCTATTTCAAGAATTCTCTCCGATTGTATAGGGTCAAATACTTTTTTCTCTTTGGTATACCGTTGCATGGTTCTTTCGGAAATGTGCAAATAATCTGCCCATTCTTTAATACTAAAAGCACTGTTTTCCATAATATTTTGAAATAGAGCATATGCCACACCAGTTCTGGTGGTTTGAATTAAATGAACAATTCCACGGTCATCTATACTAGAATAGGACAATGCGCTGCCTGAAGCGTTTTCCATAACGGGAGATTTTTTACAAAAATACGAAAAAAGTCTAAATTAAAACGACATTTGTCGTTTTAATTATAGATGTTCTAGTAAACGTTCTAATTTCATACCTCTAGAGCCTTTGATAAGGATAGTACCTTCAATAGTACTTAATATAGGTTTGATAGCAATGAGTTCATCTACTGAAGCGTATTGTTGTACTCTAGGATCATTAGTGTTGGTTTTGTGAAAGTGTTCTCCTAAAAGAAAAATTTGTTGCACATCGGTAGCGCAGATTTGTGCTAAGATCTCTTGGTGTTCTTGCGCTGTAGTAGCTCCAACTTCAAACATATCACCCAAGAAGGCTGTTTTTTTAGGAGCTTCTAATTGCGCTAGGTTGCGAATGGCTGCGGTCATACTAGTTGGATTAGCATTGTAGGCATCCATAATGATAAGCTGTTTGTCGCGCTTAAGTACTTGAGAACGGTTATTCTCTGGGACATAGGATGCTATGGCATCGGCAATAGTAATCGATGGAATTTTGAAATAAGTGCCAATAGCAATTGCTGCCGCAATATTGGTGGCATTGTAACTTCCTATGAGTTGACTAGATATAGCTAGGTTATCAAATGAGACGCTCACCATAGGGTTCGCGGATGTTAAAACTATTTGGACATCGTAACCTTCTTTTTGGGAGAATGTGTATAGCTTTTTTGTACCAGCTTTTGCAGGGAGTTTGGGATCGTCTGCATTAAGGAATATTTGCTTGTTAAATTTTTGTAAGTGGCGATATAGTTCCGTTTTCGCTTCCAAAACACCTGCAAGATTTTTAAAACCTTCTAAATGTGCTTTTCCGATATTGGTAATATAACCATAATCAGGTAATGCAATTTCGGATAGCATAGCAATTTCTCCGGGGTTGTTAGCGCCCATTTCGACAATACCAATCTCAGTGTTGTTGTCCATAGATAAAAGTGTAAGAGGCACTCCTATATGGTTGTTGAAATTTCCTGCAGTGGCTGTGGTGCTATAGGTGGAAGATAACACAGTATTGATGAGCTCTTTTGTGGTAGTTTTTCCATTACTCCCGGTTAATGCTATAATAGGAATGCCTAATTGCTCACGGTGATAGGTTGCCAAATGTTGTAATGTTTGTAATACATCATTGACAAGGATATGTTTATCGGTTTTTGGAAGTTTTGAGTTGTCTATAATTGCGTAAGAAGCGCCGTTGGATAATGCTTGGTCTGCATATTGATTACCGTCAAAATTAGCTCCCTTTAGTGCAAAAAAGAGCTGATTCGGTTTTAGCGTTCTTGTGTCAGTGCAAACTCCTGATGATTGAATAAAGAGTTGGTGTAAGTTTTCTATGGTCATAAAATTGCTAAAAATTTTAATGTAAAAAAGCCCTGCATAATAATGCGGGGCTTTTTTGTATATATTTTCTACTTATCTTTCTAGTGTGTCGGTCTTTTGTCTCTTCCTTTTAGAGATTTAGAACCTACACGTGACATTGCGTTACGGAAACCAATATAATCGGTTGCCATATCTTGTGGGAAATATCTACGTTGCGCAGGGTCTAACCAGTATTCTCTATCTTTCCAAGAACCTCCTTTGTAGACGCGTACATTATCATCAATAAGTGTAGTTCGAGTTCTAGACTCATCATAACTACGAATCATTTTTCCAGTACTGTCTGCAGTAACAGAGTGTACAGGTGAATTATACATTCGTCGGCTATCATTTTGCGCCTGACCATCCTGTTCATCTTCAAAACCAAAAGATTCGTAATATCTGGTCGAGTTTCTATCTCCATCTCTAAAGTTTCTATTGTCACTCTTAGAGAAGTTTGTTCTCAAATACGTTTCGTCATCTGTAATCGCAGTTTGTACAATTTCTCCAGGAAGATCTCTAGCAACAATTTTTCCATTACTTAAAGTATCATATACGATAGAATCAACAGTGACAACTTTTACAGTTCCATCTTCATTGATGGCGTTTTTGGTATAAACATTTCCTCTGTAGTAGTTAAAGTCATTGAATTCATCATCTACAATTGGACGATATACATCAGCTACCCATTCAGAAACATTTCCAGCCATGTCGTAAAGACCGAAAGGATTTGGATCATAGCTCTTTACCTCAGCAGTTATATCAGCGCCATCATCACTCCATCCTGCAATTCCTCCATAATCACCACTAGATTGCTTGAAATTTGCTAATTGGTCACCACGAGTTTTACGTTTACCAGATCTGGTGTACTGACCATCCCATGGATATTTTTTACGTCCTCTGTAGATGTTATATGTTCTGATGCCAACCAATCCTATAGCGGCATATTCCCACTCTACTTCTGTAGGAAGTCTGTATTGTGGCATTAATAGACCATCTTTTCTCTGGATATAAAGGCCTGTAGAGTCATTCTTCTTCGCATTTTTAGAAGAAGATTTACCACCTTGGGTTACTTCAGAATTTCCTCCGTACACTTGAGTAGGAGCATTCAAATAGGTTTCTGTATTAAAAGTATTCCCAGCAGAGGCTTGAGAAGGGGCGTCTTTAGCAATAACACTTTCTTCTAATAAAATTCTTTCATTATTTCTATCAGTTCTCCAACTACTAAATTCAGCTGCCTGGATCCAATTTACACCTACAACAGGATAATTAGCGTATGCAGGATGACGTAAGTAATTGTTTGTCATTACTTCGTTGAAACCAAGTCGGTTTCTCCATACTAACGTATCAGGTAATGCTCCATTATAGATGTTAATATAATTAGATTCCATTGGTGGATATACACGTTTGATCCAATCCAAATATTCTAAATACATTAAGTTAGTAACTTCAGTCTCGTCCATGTAGAATGATTGAACATGCTGTTGATTTGGAGTATTGTTCCAATCATGCATCACATCATCTTGTACACGACCCATGGTGAAAGTTCCACCTTCTATAAAGACCAAACCTGGACCTGTTTCTTGTTCTTGGTAATTTGTATTTGGTTGGAAACCACCTTGTTTGTCCCCAAATTTCCATCCAGTTGCTCTGGAACTATTTTTGTAATCCCTTCCAGATTTACTGCAACTAAACGCTAAAACGCATACAATTAATGCGATAGGTAGTTTAAGTAGGCCATTCATTTTCATAATATAAGTCACTTTTAAAGTAGATAATAGGTTTCGCAATATAGTAATTAACGCTTAATTAACAAGATTATTTCAAAAATATTATTGTTAAGCTAATTATCTACACTTCTGCGGTTCGGTTGTTTTTTAGATTATTTGTTAACGCATAAATTATTTGTTTATTATTACTATCTTGGTTTTTTTGTTAGTATTCTTGCCTTTTGAATACTAAACAAGAAGTTCAAAACGTTATTTGCTATGATGTCTAGAGTACTAGTATTTGTTTCTTTTTTTTGCGTCTTTTTCCTGACTGCCCAACAACAAC
The DNA here is from genome assembly GCA_964650425.1 of uncultured Flavobacteriaceae bacterium. Taxonomy (GTDB): domain Bacteria; phylum Bacteroidota; class Bacteroidia; order Flavobacteriales; family Flavobacteriaceae; genus Aquimarina. Next base: position 4,916 of record CAZYRG010000060.1, on the reverse strand, counting down.
ATTTCGATTTGAAATGGAATGATGAGGTATTACATGGATATGAAGGTTTTTATCAAAAAATCCCTGGTTTTGATCCTAGTTATATGGATTATGATATTACCAGAGGATTGTTTTATGTAAATCAATGGCAAGAGAGCGGGAGCATCAACCCGAGAAGTGTAAAAGTTATTAATATCAAGTATGAGACAGTCTCTAAAACGTATTTGAAAGATCTTGACCTTTCCAATATTCCTGATAAATTAATTGTTACAGCCAAAACGACTACGGCTAGAGGAATTAATAAAGCCTTTATTCGAATTTCTCCTATTATTAAGGAGAATGGATCGTATAAAAAAATTCTTTCTTTTGATTTGAACTATAAAACTACGGGGAATTATGCTGCAAAAAGAAGTGCGGCTTCTAAGTTAGCAATCATGAATTCTGTATTGGCTTCTGGAGAATGGTACCGTTTTAGTGTTTCAAAAACAGGAATTCAGAGAATAACTCCTGCTTTTTTGACAAGTTTAGGAATGAATTTGAGTGGAGTGGATCCAAGAACAATTAAAATTTATGGGCATGGGGGGAAATCATTACCCTTGTTGAATTCACTTAATACGGATTTTGATCCGCCTCAAGTAGCTATACAAGTAATAGGAGGCGATGACGGGAATTTTTCTGGTGGGGATGCTATTTTATTTTATGGCGAAAGCACACTAGGTTATGTATCAGAAAATGATTCACATATCAATCCCTATGCGGACGTATCCTATTATTATGTTACTGTTGGTGGTGATATAGGGAAACGTATTGCTACAGTGACAGAACCTACAGCTGCAGCCACAGAACAAATAACAAGTTATGAGGCAACACTTTTTGAAGAAAAAGACTTAGTAACACTTTCAAAATCAGGCCGTAGGTGGTTTGGAGATAAGTTTGATATTGAATTGCAAAAAAATTATTCGTTCAGTTTTCCAGAGTTAGTTCCAAATTCATCATTAAATATTGTTGTAAAAGCTGCGGCAAAATCATTCACGACATCAAAAATGGAAGTGCTGTTGGAAAACGAGTTATTAGGTATAATGAATTTTAATCCCATCAGTTTTCCTAATTTGGCTAATGAAGGACGTCTTGTCGAAACGGCACCAGCTACAAGCAATGTAGTTGGAGTAACTATTCGGTATGATCAAGGAGGAGCTCCAGCGAACGAAGCATATTTGGATTATATTCAAGTAAAAGCAACAGTGCCGTTAAAAGGGTATGGAGAACAATTTAGCTTTTCTAATACAAATATTGCTATAGGCGGAATAGGTGAATATACAATATCAAACGCTAGTGGAGTAAGTGCCATCTGGGATATAACTGACCCGAGGAATGCTACGATAGTTGCTAATAATTCTAACGCGAGTATGCTGGCATTTAAATCTTCTATAGAGGCTGCTAGGAATTATATTGCAGTAGATGATTCTGATTTTTACACACCTCAGGTTCCAGGAAATACTCGTGTTACAAACCAAAATCTCAAGGGAACTGTTTTTAATGGTGCGCAAGGCAATTTTGAAGATATAGATTATCTAATAGTTACGAATAATGACCTATTACCTGCCGCAAGTAGGTTGGCAGATTTCCATAATTCGAATGGACTAACGACAAAAGTGGTTAGTTTAGATTTGATCTATAATGAGTTTTCTAGTGGAAAGTTAGATATTGGGGCGATACGAAATTTTGTGCGCTACATATATGAAAATGCTTCTATACCCGAAAATCGCCTCAAATATTTGTGTTTGTTCGGTGATACATCTGTAGATTATAAGAATAATCGACTGGATAAGAATAATAATATCGTCCCAGTTTTTGAATCATTAGAAAGTAATAATGTCCGAAATTCTTTTATGACAGATGATTATTATGTAATGCTAGATCCAGATGAGGGACAAGTGAGTATTGGAGATAAGCTAGATTTGGCTTCTGGACGAATACTTGTAGATACGCAAAGTAATGCCAATGCAATAGTGGATAAGATTATTGCATATAATTCAACAGCTGCTTTTGGGAGTTGGCGTAATCAACATTTGTACATGTCTGATGATGTAGATGAAAGTTGGGAAGGAACAATTCAAACAAATCTAGACTTAATAGCAAATAAAGTAGATAGTATTTTGCCAACAAGTAATGTTCAGAAAATTCATATGGATTCTTTTAGACAAGTATCTATTGCTGGTGGCAATCGTTTTCCAGAGGCTAATGCTGCAATGCTTGATGCCATAGAATCTGGTGTTTTGGTAGTGAATTATTTTGGGCACGGAGGTGAGGAAGGTTTAGCACAAGAATTGGTATTTACGCAAGCCGATGCTATAGCTTTAGAGAACACAAATAAATATCCGCTTTTTATAACGGTGACTTGTAATTTTACAAAATTTGATAATCCAGAAAGGATTACTGCGGGAGAATTGATGTATCTGAACACAAAAGGAGGGGCAATTAGTATGATTACAACAACTAGACAAATAGGCGTAAGAGAAGGAATAGTTATAAATGATAGGTTGCCAGAATTCTTGTTTCCAGAAAATGAAATATACACTCCCATTTCTCAGGCTCTTACGGATACAAAAAATAGTATAATAAATAGAGACTCACCTATTGTATTTTTTATTGGTGATCCAGCAATGAATCTTACGATACCGCAAAGACAAGTGCGATTAACAAAAATCAATGATGTCCCAATAGGAGATTCAAATACGGAAAACTTAGAGGCATTAGGAAGGGTGAAACTATCTGGAGAAGTCTTCAAAGGGAATGCGGTGGATACAGAATATAATGGTGTATTATCTACGATAGTTTTTGATAAAAAAGAAGAGCGTACCACATTAGCAAATGATGGAACAAGAAATACAGCTGGCGAGATTGAAAAGCTTACTTATGAGCAACTTGGAGGTGTTATATTTAAAGGCAAGGCATCGATAAAGAATGGATTATTTGATGTAGAGTTTATCGTGCCGCGTGATATAAAAATTCCTGTCGGAACAGGTAGGGTGAGTTTTTATGCAGAAAATGTAGCAGTAGAAGAAGATCAATCAGGTCGGGATGATACCATTCTTATTGGGGGTATCAATGAAGATGCGCCAGAAGATGTCCAAGGTCCTACTGTTTCCTTATTTTTAAATGATGAAAATTTTGTTTCTGGTGGTACGGTAAATAATTCTCCTATATTAATCGCGAAATTACAAGATGAAAATGGAATTAATACTTCTAGTGGTATTGGTCATGATATTATTGCAATCCTAGATGGAGATGAAACGAATCCGATTGTTCTAAACGATTTTTATGAGACAGAATTAGATGACTTTACTACGGGTTCGCTTAATTTTAGACTACGTGATTTGGAGCCAGGGACACATACCTTAAGTGTTCGTGTATGGGATGTATATAATAACAGTACTACGCAAGAAATAGAATTTGTGGTATTAGAAAATGAAGATTTTGCAATCGAGAATGTATTGAACTATCCGAACCCATTAATCAACTACACGGAGTTTTGGTTCAGTCATAATAATCCAAGTACAGCACTATTAGATGTACAAGTACAAGTGTTTACTGTTTCAGGTAAAGTTATCTGGACACGTAATCAATCCGTATCGGGTAAACGTACCTATCAGAACGATATTACGTGGGATGGAAGAGATAATTTTGGAGATCGTGTAGGAAAAGGTGTCTATGTATATAAGATTTCTGTAAAATCTACGTTAACCAACAAGACAGTCGAGAAATTCGAAAAACTTGTCATACTTTAATGATTAAAATATATATTTGTCCAAACCAATTTTTTACCATGAAAAAAGTCTTTTTTATTTTTGTGGCGTTATTATCGACGCCAATTTTTAAAGCCCAAGCCCAGGACTCTGGAGATGCAAATCGTAGAGTAATTACTACTGGGGTGCCATTTTTGGCAATAGCCGCAGATCCAAGAGCTGCAGGTATGGGTGATCAAGGTGTAGCTACTGCTGCCGATGCCTACTCGCAACAATGGAATCCATCCAAATACGCTTTTTCGCTGAAGCAACAAGGAGTTGGGGTTACTTTTACACCGTATTTGAGTAATCTAGTCAATGATATTTTCTTAGGAAATTTAACATATTATAATAAAATTAATGAACAAAGCGCGTTTGCTGCAAGTTTCAGATACTTTAGTTTGGGGGAAATAGAGTTTAGAGAGACTGCAGATGATATACCGCTTATTCAACAGCCTAATGAATTTACATTTGATTTATCATACTCTTTGAAGTTAAGTGACCGTTTTGCGATGTCTGTTGCGGGTCGTTATTTGAGATCTGATTTGAGAATACCAGGAGTTGGAGGTGACGATGCCACTGCTGCTGGAAGCTTTGGTGTTGATATTTCTGGATTCTATCAAAGTGAACAAAAACCGATGGGAAGTTTTGATGGACGTTGGAGAGGTGGATTTAACTTTTCTAATATTGGAGGAAAAATCAAATATGATGATGCAGGCCAAGAAAACTTTATTCCGACCAATATGCGTTTAGGAGGAGGGTTTGATTTTATCTTGGATGAATACAACAAGATTTCTACCACTTTAGAATTAAGTAAACTATTAGTGCCTACACCACAGGATTTTGATGGGGATGGTGATATTGATGCTGATGATGATGCAGAATACAATTCTATCGGCGCTTTTGAAGGGATATTTAAATCTTTCGGAGATGCTCCAGATGGTTTTAGTGAAGAGCTAAAAGAATTTACATGGTCTTTGGGTGCTGAGTACGTATACCAAGATGTTTTTGCATTACGTGCAGGGTACTTTAATGAAAGTGAAGAAAAAGGTGCTCGTAAGTTCTTAACACTAGGAGCAGGATTCAAATATACTATTATCAATATTGATATTTCTTATTTGTTCTCTACCTCAAAAATACGTAGCCCTTTAG
>CAZYRG010000059.1:0-15566 GCA_964650425.1 uncultured Flavobacteriaceae bacterium | reverse complement strand
TATTCTCCTGTATTTAGATACGCAAATCCTGCATAATAACGTGCCAAGTTTCCTGACTTAGTACCACTGTAATTACTGATAATTTCTTCAAAACCAAATTTACCTTCAGCTCCAGTCAGAGCTAGTCCGTATAAAGAGTCCTTAGCAGTTCCAGTAGCTTTTAGCGCTTCATCATAATGTTGTTGTGCTTGGAACAATTCATTAGAAGCTTCTAACTCATTAGGTTCTTGAACAAAATTCTTATATCCTAAATAGGCCATTACGATTACAACAATCGCTCCGATACCTCCTAATATATATTTCTGATTGGCCGCAACCCATTCTTCCGTTTTGGAAGCACCTTCGTCTAGTGTATTAAAGACTTCTGCTGTTGTTGAATTTTCTTCAACAACTTCCACTTCTTCCACTTTATTTTTGGGTTTATAACCCCTTTTCTTATATGTAGCCATACTTGTTAGTTAGTGTACTTGTTTAGTTTTTATCTGTTTTTTGCCTTTCGATTTATCTCGCCAATTATGCAAAAATAAGAAAGACTTCAAACTAGTCGAAAAAATGATTCTAATTTCGCTTCAATGCAAAAAATCTAAACCAGTTCAATGTGTGGGCAAAAATAAAATTTTTATTCATAATTAAAAGCGAAAACATTTGTTATTTTTCGATAATTTGCAACAACAATTATTCGTTTTTTTAATTATTCGCATTTTTTTGACATCCAAAGCTTTATATGATCCTGCAATCGCTTTCGCTTATTAACTACAAGAATTTTGAAACGATCGACTTTGAGTTTGATCCACAAATCAACTGTATGGTCGGGCAAAATGGTGTCGGAAAGACCAATGTATTGGATGCTATTTACCATCTTTCCTTTGGCAAAAGCTATTTTAACCCTATTACAAGTCAAAATATCAATCACGATGCTGATTTTTTTGTCATTGACGCTATTTACAAAAGAAATGACCGCAATGAAAAAGTGCTCATCAGTGCCAAAAGAGGACAAAAAAAAGTGATCAAACGCAATGGAAAAACCTATGATACTTTTAGTGAGCATATCGGTTTTTTACCTTTGGTCATTATCTCTCCAGCGGATCGTGATTTGATTACTGAAGGCAGTGATATGCGACGTAAATTTATCGATGGTGTGATCTCGCAAAGTAACTCAGGTTATCTGCAAAATTTAATTAATTACAACAAAGTACTCTCACAGCGTAATTCCCTACTCAAATATTTTGCGCTTAACCAAACCTTTGATCCAGATACACTTGCGGTTTACAATCAACAATTACAAGAATACGGAACTCCTATATATGAAGAGCGAGCACGTTTTTTGGAGGATTTTATTCCTATTTTTAAAGAACGCTATGCTGCTATTACTTCGGGAAATGAAGTCATTAATCTTAGCTACCAAAGTAAACTTGCTACTCAAGAATTAGGGCAATTATTGGAACAATCCCTATCTAAAGACCGTGCTTTGCAATATACCAGTGTTGGGATTCACAAAGACGATTTGTCTTTTGAGATTTCGGGCTATCCGATTAAAAAATTTGGAAGTCAGGGACAGCAAAAATCATTTTTGATCGCCTTAAAATTGGCACAGTTTGACTGTTTAAAGAAACAAAGTGGCTTTGCTCCTATCCTACTTTTAGACGATATTTTTGATAAATTAGACGCGCAACGCGTAGCACATATTGTTAAATTGGTTGCGGATGAACATTTTGGGCAACTTTTTATTAGTGACACGCATAATGAGCGTACCGAAGCGGTTGTAAAAGGCATTTCGCAGTCGTATAAGATGTTTGCGCTAGGAAATACTTCAGATTAATCCATTACCAGAGTTTCTTCTTGTTGAAACTAGTTTGTAAAAAAAAACATCCCATCATACATAATGCATCAAGGGATGTTTTTAGGAACTAAGGTTAGACCTGGATTAAAAAGAAATTATTCTTTCCCACCTTTCAAATTATCTTGCCAGCTTCTTAATTCTTTCCATTTTCCTTCATAAGCAAAACGAGATTGTTTTGGCCAAGTACTTGGTTTATGTAGCCTGTAACGCTCCCCACCACTATTGAGTACTTCTTGGCATTTCTCGACACTACATTCTGATAACGCTTTCCAAGTTTTGACGTTGAAGTTATGAAAAAGCTGTTCTATTTTTGGGCCAATTCCTTCAATAATTTTGAGGTCATCTTGTTTAATTCGTTTGCCATATGCTTCCTTGACAAGTTTTGCATCAAATGTCACCTTGGGCACAGCTGCTAATTTTGCTTTCAGTTCATCATACTTACGTTTCCATTCATCTCTTTCAGATCGTGGTACTAATTTGAGCATTTCTTCTTTTGCTGCGCTCAACTGCCCTAAAGCTTTTTCTTGCTTTGTTTTCCATTCCTGAACCTCCTTAGCAGGAACCATTACCGCTATTTTTTTGTTTAAATTCTCGGCTTTTTCGTGTGCGGCATCATACTTCTTTATCCATTGATCCCGTTCCGAACGAGGAACCAATTGTAACAACTGTTCCTTGGTAGCTGTTAACTCCTTAAAGGTTGTTTCTTGATTCGTTTTCCACTCCTCAACAATGCTGACAGGAACCATGACAGCGAGTTGCTCATTTAACGATTCTATTCTATTTTGAATAGCATCATACTTTTGTTTCCACTCATCGCGCTCGGAACGTGGTACTAATTGAATTAATTGCTCCTTGGTTGCAGTCAACTCCTTAAAAGTCGTTTCCTGATTCGTTTTCCACTCCTCAACATGACTGGCAGGAACCATAGTAGCTAGTTGCTCATTCAGTTTTTCTATTCTACCCTGCGTTGCATCATATTTTTGTTTCCACTCATCGCGTTCAGTACGGGGAACCAATTGTAGCAATTGCTCTTTGGTGGCAGTCAACTCCGCATAGGTCGTTTCTTGCTTCGTTTTCCAATCCTCAACAAGACTAGCAGGAACCATAAGGGCTAATTGCTCGTTCAAAGTATCTATTTTACTCTGAGTTGCATCATACTTTTGTTTCCATTCATCCCGCTCAGATCGCGGAACTAATTGTAGTAATTGTTCCTTGGTTGCCGTCAACTCCTTAAAGGTATTTTCTTGATTCGTTTTCCACTCCTCTACACGACTAGCCGGAACCATGGCTGCTAATTGCTCATTCAACGTTGTTATTTTTCTTTGAGCTGTATCATACTTTTGTTTCCACTCATCGCGCTCGGAACGTGGTACCAATTGGAGTAATTGCTCCTTGGTTGCCGTCAACTCCTTAAAAGTATTTTCTTGCTTTATTTTCCACTCTTCCATCTGCACTACGGGCACCATAGTTGTTAGTTGTTCGTTCAGAGCATCTATTTTGTCATGAGATACATCATATTTATCTTTCCACTCATCGCGCTCGGAACGAGGTACTAATTTTAGCATTTCCTCCTTAGTCTGAGTTAACTCCGTATTGAGTAGTGATAATTGTTTTTCCCATGTATTTGTTAATGATATTTTAGTGGCTTCCGTATTTCTTTCGAGATCTCTATACTTATTCTCCCAAATAGCGGCTTGATTTTTGTAAATCAGTCTTCCAATTAAGTACCCTAAAAGCGCACAAATTATTCCTGTTAATATTGGATATATAAAACACATATTTTTTTATTTTTTTAATTGATATTAATGACCGTTCTTCTATTTTTTGATCTCCCTTCTGAAGTTGCATTATCAGCAATTGGTTCTAAGGGACCTTTTGATTCGGTGATGATTTTAGTAGCAGCTATTCCATTCTTTATGAGGTAGTTTTTGGCGAATTCTGCTCTTTTTTGACCGAGTTGTGTATTGAGAAGTTCATCTCCTACATTGTCCGTATGTCCCGTTATGATTGTTGATTTTCCGGAGGCGATATCCAAATACCTTGATATATTGACAATTTTTTGTTTTTGACTAATCGATAGTTGGATATTACTTTCTCCAGTATTAAAATAGAGTATCAAAGGATCAGCCTGTATTTTTTGCTTCAACAGCGCTAGCTCTTCTTCCAACCTATTGGTTTCTGCACTAAATTGAAATTCCACTGGCCCATCATACCTAGTATCTTCAGATAGTGTCATGCTTTCTTTTAAGGACGACTTTAACATTAATTGGCTAGAAGATATATTTTTAGTTGTCAAATAATTTTTAACCGCTGTTGCTCTTGCCAATCCTAAGTTTGGCAAAGCACCATCATACTTCTCATCACTTTTATAATACCCTGTTATAATGACATTTTTTTGAGGGTGTTTCTCTAGATATACCTGTAGTTTTTGAAGACCAGCATCGATATGTTGAGATATTGGTTTGACAAGAATTGCACTGGATGAAAGAAAACTAAAATGATCTGCATGCGTGAATTTAAAATCTCCTTTACTATCTATAATTGCAATCCCGGCAGGATTGGTTTTTTTGGGGACATCTAGAGGTTTATTTTCTGTGACGACGGGAGAAACGTCTGTCACCGGAGGGTTGCAACAATATTTCCAATTGAGAAATGATCCACATATAATTGTAATAACAATTAATGTGAAATACGTACCTTTTTTATTCATAGAAGTATCTTTTGAGTTATGATCACAAGCTAACTCAAAGGATACTTTTTAGTATAAAATTCACGAAGAAACCAGGTCGAAAATCTTTGAAATGAAAATTTAACCGTTGAAACAACTTTTTTTTAAAAAACTTATTTTTTTTGATTAAAACTGGCTTCTTTTTGACCAAAAAACCTAATTATAAAACTTCTTAAAAATCGCTACCAACTCCTCTGGCGGGATGACTTTGTTTTCATAATTAAACATTTCTCGTAAGACCATATCAATCGCTTCATGACGTAAGCCCATACGCAAGCCTAATTCCTTAATTTTTTGTAGTTCTTGCTGATTAGATTCCTGATCTACGTTCATTAATAAAACCAAACGATGAAATTGCAAGATTCGCTGGGATTCTGGATGTACTGGTACATGGTCTGCTTCTGCTTCGAATAAGCTATCTACTTCTTCTTTGGACATATGTAGTTGTTCCGCTACCAAACGAATAAACTGATATTCTTCTTCTTTAACCACCTTATCGGCTTTGGCAAAAGCAATCATTTCAGAAATTAGACTTCGCTTTTCTTCGGTACTGTACATGACTTATAGGGTTTTAGATTTTGGTGCAAAAATATAAAAAAAGCAACACTTACAAATCCTGATTTAATGACTATTTCGACTACCTTTGTGAAAAATAATTGATTACGCTATGCCTTTAACGAACAATGATATTTTCAAAAAACTACGTGTTGCGCATAAATTACGTGATGACGATATTGTCAAAATCTGTAAGTTAGTAGATTTTAATATCTCCAAAAGTGAATTGGGAGCCATTTTCCGTAGTGAAGACCATCCTAAATATATGGAATGTGGAGATCAGTTTTTGCGTAATTTTCTGAATGGACTGATCATACATCTTAGAGGGCCTATGCCTCCGAAAGGAAAAAAAACTGAGAAGAAATCATCAACACGAAAGTAAATCATTCCAACGGGTACTTTGACGGTTTAAAACTCCCACTGACATAGTTCACAATAAGAAACAATAGACTTAGAAATTTCGCAAAGAAAGAAAAGTACAAATCTCTCAAGCCTATGACAACGGGCAAAAGGAAAGACCCGATAGGGGAATTTAAAAAGTGATTAGAAACACTAGATTTAAAGTGCAGTTCTTAAAGGATAATAATGATCTTTATAAAAAGTATAAACATCAAAAAGTTTTTCTTTACTGAGTGGTTTTTCCATAAAATCATAAATGAAATTACAATTTTGGTACGCTTTTAGTTTATCCTTTTGCCAATTTGAAGTGGTCAAAAAAGTTACGATCATGTCTGATCGCAGGTCTTCGGACAATTTTACGTAAGCATCCAGAAATTCAAAACCATCCATCCTAGGCATATTGATATCCAAAAAAATAATATTAGGTCTAGGGTAGATTATATGGCTATCGGCCACATCAAATTTTCCTTTTCTAGTCAGGTATTCAAGGGCCTCGACACCATCACCCACATCATGAATATGACTCGTCATCTTCGTGGTCTCAATCAGTTTTTTGTTATAAAAATTGGTCGATTTACTATCATCAACCAATAGTATACAGTTAATTTTCTCTTCCATTTTAGGTCAGTTATATTGTAGATTATGAGGCATATAATAGCATTTTATGTAAATATCGATTCATAAAAATCGTCTATGGGAAGATCTTGCTTTTGCTTTCAAAACATAAAATTACTTTCTAATTTAACGAAAAAAAAAACAATTATTAGTAAAAATCCTACATTTTTTTTCAAAACCTTTATTCTAATGGTAAAGTACAAATTGACAAATTTAAAATTTAAAACAACCATTCTGATTAGGATTCAGCGACCTTCTGGGGGCAAATTATCTAAAAAAATGATGTCTTTTTCTCTTATATTAATACCAAACACAAGCACAGATACATATAAACCTCATTGTATATTACGCGATTACCGTATTTAACTAAATTTTAACCAATTAGCGTCTAATGAAAAACATCCCCTTAACCATCTAATACCACGTTTTATCGAAAATTAGGGTCCTTTAACGGATAGTGAACTAAAACTCATATTTTATTTTCCATATTTTTCACTTTTTGCTTAATATTACATATCAAAAAATCAAAAAAAAAGCCACTAAAATATACTATGGGAAAAGTTGCTGTCGAGAAGAAAAAAAGTGCTAATGACAATAAAGATCCGTTTTACATAATAGGCATAGGTAGTTCTGCAGGGGGGCTAAAAGCTTTGGAAGAATTTTTTGACCACTGCCCTTCTAATACTGGGTTTGCTTTTGTCATCATACAACACCTATCGCCTGATTACAAAAGTTTGATGCCAGAGCTCCTTTCTAGATACTCGGACATGAGTGTCAAAGAGGCTAAAGAAGGAGACAAAGTAACACCCAATCACGTGTATTTGATTCCTGGAGTCAAGAATTTACAAATCAAAAACGGTAAATTAGAACTGACCAAGCGGCCACCTAGCAACCAAATTAATTTTTCTATAGATATTTTTTTCAATTCGCTTGCCGTTGAGCAAAAGGAAAAGTCTCTAGCCATTATTCTATCTGGTACGGGATCTGATGGAACCAAAGGCGCAAAGGCCATAAAAGAAATAGGGGGCACCGTATTTGTACAAACTCCAGACTCTTCCGCTTTTGACGGAATGCCACGGAGTGCTATTAATCAAGGATTAGCGGATTATATTCTAGAGCCCCGAGAGATGGGCAAAGAACTATTAGAATTTGTCTCCCACCCGAACTATCCAATGCCCGTACCTGGTGATGAGTATCACAGCAATGAAGAGTCCTTAGATCGTATTTTGCGAATTGTAAAAAAACACGTGGGGTATGATTTTTTCTCTTACAAAAAACCAACACTACTGCGCAGGACAGCCAAGCGAATTAATATCACCAAATGTCAAACCGTAGAGGATTATATCGACTATTTGCATGATCATGCAAATGAAAAGTTTCTATTGACTCAAGAATACCTTATTGGAGTAACTAAATTTTATAGAGATACGGCGGCTTTCGAAATCCTAAAAGAACAAATAATCCCACAAATTGTACAAAACAAAAAGAAAGGAGAAGCGATAAAAATATGGATTGTAGCTTGTTCTAGTGGTGAAGAAGCGTATTCTATTACGATTCTATTAGAACAATACCTCAAAGAACAAAAAATAGACATCCCGTATAAAGTTTTTGCTACGGATCTGGATGACAGAGGTATCGATGTGGCGACCAAAGGAATCTATAACAGTAGTATCGAATCAGAAGTGCCTTCTGAAATTTTGGGCAAGTATTTTATCAAAAAAGAAAAACGCTATCAAATACATCCAAGCATTCGAAAAAACATCATTTTCTCGAAACATGATGTCTTACAGAACCCGCCTTTTAATAAAATGGATCTCGTTTCGTGTAGAAACATGTTGATCTACATGGAGAATAACATCCAGGCAAAGGTACTTTCCAGCTTGCATTATGCCCTTAATCTGAATGGTTATTTGTTTTTGGGTAGCTCTGAAAACTTGGGGATTCTCGATAAGAATTTTGAAGAAATAAGTAGTAAATGGAAAATTTATAAAAACATTCAATCTGAACGGATCACAAATATCAACCAAAACGATATCTGGAGAGTAGAACGAGGCGGTAGTTCAAGCTTTCAAGCAAGACCCAAGAGTTCCATAGAAGATAAGATTGCTAAATCCATTAATAAACTATTGATGGACACCATGTCTGCCGTGAGTATTTGTGTAGATGAAAATTTTGAAATCATCCATGCCACTGGAAAATTAAAAAAATACATCCGATACCCAGAAGATGGATATTCTAATAATTTGGTAAAGATACTACCTGATGAGTTGAATATTCCGATTGCAGCATCTATACGAAAGATTGCTATCGCGTCTGAGGAAACTATTGAAAAAAAGATCAAACTCGTAGAAGATGATAAAATAGTGCAAGTTCGTTTATTGATCTCCAGATTCAATATCATCTCTGCCAATAGTCGTTCGTTCTTAGTGACGATTATTGAAGAGTCCGATCGAAAAATTACCGATGAAGATGAAGTCAATTTTGTTCCTACCTTATTATCAGGGGGAGAACAATTACAAGAACTTAAAGAAGCACTAACAGAGACTAGAGAAAATCTCCAATCTACAATTGAAGAGTTGGAAACCTCTAACGAAGAGATGCAGGCGACCAATGAGGAACTATTGGCTTCAAATGAAGAATTGCAAAGCACCAACGAGGAGCTACAATCATTAAACGAAGAATTACATACTGTAAATGCTGAACTACAAGAAAAAAATCAGCAGCTAATCGAATTAAATTCAGATATCGAGAATTTGATGAAGAATATCAATATTGGTACTATTTTCTTGGATAAAGGGTTTCAGATCAGAAAATATACCCAGGCGATATCAGAACATTTTCAGCTACGACCAGAAGATATTGGCCGTTCTATTAGTCATTTTTCGGGGACCCTTGGCGGGCAGGATCTCATCACCTTTTCCGAAAAAGTGATCACTACCTTACAACCACACAGGCAAGAGGTAACCAATGCTAATGGCCGATGCTTTTTAATGCAAATTTTCCCCTACAGAAGTGACGAGGACACCATACAGGGTGTGGTAATTAATTTTATAGACATAAACGACCTCAAATTAGCTATCAATGAGAAAGAGGAACTAAACAGTTATCTTTCACACTTAATGGCGTCCAACCCTGCTGTCATATATGTCTACGACCTTTTAAAAAGACAAAACGTTTACAGCAGCTCCTATATCGGTGAAATTGCAGGTTACAGTGCTCCCGAATTACAACAAATGGGGGAAAACGTACTTGGAAAAATAATACACCCCGATGATTTACCAAACATTGCCGAGCACCACGCCAACTTAGCCAATTTAAAGCAAGAAGAAGTTTCACAAATAGAATACCGCCTTATCCAAAAAGGATCCAAAAAAATAATTTGGCTACTATCCTCGGATAAAGTCTATGAAAGAAATGATAATGGAACTGTAAAAACGATCCTAGGAATTGCCCAGGTCATCACAAAAAATAAAGACATGGCGCTCAAATTAAAGGAGAGCGAAGAACGCTTTAGATTAGCTATTGCTGCAACGCAATCTGGACTATGGGAATGGAGCGATCTAAAAAAAGATCAAACCTGGTATTCTAGAGAATTCCATAAACTTCTAGGGTATAACAAAAAAGAATTAAAATCCTCATTTTCTGCCTTAGTAAATCTTGTTCATCCCGATCAAATACCAGTTTTTAGGACTGGATTAGAAGCTCATGTAGAAAATGGAAAACCTTTTGAAGAAGAAATCCAAATAAAAACAAAAAACAGCGGCTATCAATGGTTCCGAATTAATGGACAAGTACAATATGATGGCACTAGCGATGCCGTTAAAAAGATTGTAGGTACCTTATTAGACATCAATGACCGAAAAGAGTCTGAACAAAAAATGAAAGACTTAAATGTGGAATTAGAACGATTTGCCTACTTAGCATCGCATGATCTCAAAGAACCTTTGCGCACCGTAACGAGTTTTACCAAATTATTCAAAGAAGAATATGGGGATAAATTTGATGATAATGCTATTAATTATCTGGATTTTATCGATGAAGCATCATCTAGAATGATCACGCTGACCAATGATCTTTTGATCTACTCACAACTGGACGACAAATCATTAAATTTTGAAAAAGTAAATATTAATGACCTAATAGAAAAAATAGTCGCAGATCTCCAAAAAACAATCACCGAAAATGATGCAGAAATTATTGTAGAAAAAATACCAAGAATACTTTGCGATGCGACGCAAATAAAACAACTATTTCAAAATTTAATCTCGAACAGTCTCAAATACCGCAGTGAAAAAACACCAAATATAAAAATCAGCTGTACAGAAAAAGCTTCTAATTTTGAATTTTCTGTAAAGGATAATGGGATTGGTATTCCTAGCAAATATCATCAACAAATCTTTGAAGTCTTTAAGAGGTTACATAGCCAAACGGAATATGAAGGTACAGGAATTGGATTGGCCAACTGCAAAAGGATTATTGACAACCATAAAGGAAAAATCTGGGTTAAATCCACTGAGGGCAAAGGAACAACGTTTTTCTTCACCATTCCTAAAATAAAAAACTGACCGCCTATAGACTTAGAGCATTTTATCACGGTAGGCAATCACAGTTTTTACAATTGTGACGCCTACCGTATTACTTACTGCAAACCTGCCAACGCACCAACTGACCTCTGCATTATAAGCCAAATCGTTGGCTTATAATTCGATCCTGCTTTGTTTTTTATTTTCGCCAGAGGGTGCTATGCTAAAATTAAGAAAACAACCGTATTTATTGCATCTTCAAGTTTCATTACGAAGTTCTAATGCATAAATTGGGCAAAATACTGCATAAAAAAAAGCATTCAGAGAGCTACGTTCTAAATGCTTTTTTTTCTTTATATGATGATGATGATGTTTCTATATCCTATATAATCTTCTAATCAAACGAAGACTTAAATTAATACTAAGACACCAATTGCAGTTTTTCTTTTGTCCCTAATTTTTGTGTTAACTTATACAAAAATTCTTTGTCCAAGCTTTTACTATATTTTGCCTTCACAAAAGAATACTGATTTAATTTTATTTCCTCCTCTGGTAACAATTCTTCATTATGCAAAATAACTACACTTCCCCATTGCGAACTATTCAATTTTCGATACTTCTCTAAAAACTCCCACCCATTCATGAGTGGCGTATACAAATCTAAGAATATAAGATCTGGCATCTTGTTGAGATTTTTTTTGGGATTTACAAAATCTAGTGCCTCCGAACAATTTTCCAATGCAATAATATGATCAAACATACCCGTTTTTTCAATGATTAGCTTGTTAAAAAAATTGGTTACTCTATTGTCGTCTATTAAAAGTGTCACTCTGTTCGTATTTTTCATATCGTGGAGGGATATTAGTTCTCTATTTTAATATTCTTCTTAAATATAAAGAAATGAAGATTCTGTTGTTTTTATTTTTTTTTCAGCCCAAAAAAACACAAAAATCGATTAAAAACATTTTTATTCGATAAAATGTATTTATTGTTTTCTATATCAAATACATTATTGTTTTTTTGGATCTGACAGGTCGCTTAGCTCCAAAATTGTCCGTGTAGAAATAGCTATGAACATAAAAAATCCTCAGACCCATTTATCTGAGGATTTCTTATGTTGACTCAAGAACTATGTATTAAGCCAATACCGCCTGTACTTTGTCCGCAGCTTCTTGGAAAAGTGTTGCACTCTGCACATCCAATCCGCTCTTATCAATTAATTCTTTTGCAATATCTGCATTGGTTCCTTGAAGACGTACAATGATTGGCACTTTGATTGCATCACCCATGTTTTTATAGGCATCAACAACCCCTTGCGCTACGCGATCACAACGTACGATTCCTCCGAAAATATTGATCAAAATAGCTTTTACATTATCATCTTTCAAAATCAAACGAAATGCTTCTTCTACACGTTTTGCATCTGCAGTACCTCCCACATCTAAGAAGTTCGCTGGCTCACCACCTGCTTGCTTGATCAAATCCATGGTTGCCATCGCTAATCCAGCTCCGTTAACCATACAGCCTACATTTCCATCTAGATCTACGTAGTTCAGTCCAACTTCTTTAGCTTCTACCTCTACTGGGTTTTCTTCTCTGATATCACGCATCTCTGCATAATCCTTGTGACGGTATAATGCATTCTCATCCAAACTTACTTTGGCATCTACGGCCATGATCTTATTATCACTCGTCTTCAACACTGGGTTGATTTCGAATAATGAAGCATCACATCCTTGGTATGCTTTATACAAAGCAGCAATAAACTTGGTCATTTCTTTAAAAGCCATCCCGCTCAAGCCTAAATTAAAGGCTACTCGTCTTGCCTGGAAAGGCAATAATCCAACAGATGGATCAATCTCTTCTGTAAATATCAAATGTGGTGTTTCTTCTGCTACTGTTTCGATATCCATCCCTCCTTCTGTAGAATACATAATCATATTACGTCCAGTAGCACGATTCAATAGTACCGATACATAAAACTCATCTGGCTCGCTCTCTCCCGGATAGTACACATCCTCTGCTACCAGTACTTGGTGTACGCGCTTCCCTTCTGCAGAAGTTTGCGGTGTTACCAAATCCATCCCAATGATTTCTCCAGCAATATCTTGTACTTCTTGTAGATTTTTTGCCAGCTTCACGCCACCACCTTTTCCGCGGCCTCCAGCATGTACCTGTGCTTTGATCACGTGCCATTGAGTTCCGGTTTCTTGGGTTAATTCTTTAGCTGCAGCTACTGCTTCTGTAGCATTGTGCGCTACAACACCGCGCTGGATACGCACTCCAAAACTATTTAAAATCTCTTTTCCTTGATATTCGTGTAAGTTCATTGTATCTTCTATTTATAAGAGTTCCAAAAATAATAAATGTATTAGGAATGGTCTATCAATTTTTTGGTAAAAATTCTATTGTTTTTTTGTGAATTGTGCAGAAAAGACGGATTTTCTATTCGAGAAATGGGAAATAGCGAAAAAGAAATGGTTTGTATGTTTTTTAAATAATGAGTGTAAGCATACAAAAACCATTAATCTTTGCTCCCTTGATCTTCAAAATGAAGTTCTTATTTAATCCTTTTACACCTCCCTAGCCCTCCTCAAGGAGGGAATTCACCAATAAACTTCGGTTCTTTTTTCATTTTTATTTGACTACCTCGGTCGATAACGAATTCCAACACGGAAATAGATATCAAAAATTTTACTATCCGCCTCTTTGAACAAATCCAAAAATTCATTCATTACCCCAACTTCACCCATCACAAAAAATCGTTCTCCTATATTGACCACTACACCGGCACCACCAGTAGCTCCCAACATAATTTCATTAGAAACGATATCGTCTTCTAATTTTTCTCCATCTATCTTTACACTAGATGTGTATCTAAATGTTGGTCCAGCCGTAAGGTAGGGTCGTACTTCTTTACCAAAATAATAACGGAATTTAGGAGCAAAACCAAACTGTAAAGCTTCCAGATCTTGATTCACCAATACTTGATCTATTGCTGTAATGGTACTCTTACGTTGCACCATTTCTATCGCAAATACCAATCCTGTTCGCGCACGTTGATCTAATAAATATTCATAAGCACCATTAATCGCAAAACCAGTTCCATATTCGGTTTCTGTGTTTTCGAGATTAATTTTAGAAAACAATAAACCTCCTGATAGTTCCCAGCGGTATTGCGCAAATCCAGTTGTGGTAAGTAGTAGTAAAAATAAAACTAGGGCATTTTTTTTCATGGTGTATGGTTTAGGGTTGTTTTCTAAAGTCTAAAATAAGGAAAAAGTTGCAACTGATGTTGAATTATTTCATTTTGAAAATGTGGAATTGCACAAAGGGACACGAAGAAGTCACGAAGCTTCACAAAGAGCTAACTCTCAAAAAAGCAAAAACCTGCTCAAGAAGAACAGGTTTTGTTATTTTCTAAAAGTCTTTATTACTTAATCTTTGTGCATAAACGCTTGCTTTGCCAATAAGACTTCTTCCGTTTCTACCACATCCTCATCGGGCACACAACAATCTACTGGACATACTGCCGCACATTGTGGTTCTTCATGAAATCCTTTACATTCCGTACACTTATCGGGTACGATGTAATATAATTCGTCACTTACAGGTTCTTGTGATTCTTCTGCGTTGACTGCTTTGCCATCAGGCAGGACTACATCTCCTTCGAGATCGGTTCCGTCTGCGTAACGCCAATCGTCTGCACCTTCATATATCGCCGTATTTGGGCATTCCGGTTCACAAGCACCGCAATTGATACATTCGTCTGTTATAATTATTGCCATAGTTTTCTTTTTCGTCTGTTTATACTATTGTTTTAGAGGTCATACGGAATCGCCAACAATCATTTATGTTCGTATTCACCGCATTAACGTGGCTTATTTCGCGCTCAAAACCCTTTAGGTTTTGAGAAAATTATTTCTAAAATATAGGAGCAATGACATTATATGCTCAAGAACTCCTACTTTTGCACTACAAAAATAAAGCCAATACATTTTATAAACAAGTAGGCAATGACATTAAATGATCGAATTCATGCATTTGTAGCTTTAGGCACCTTTCTGAATCAGTTCAAAACTACTGGTATAAAGCCAGTTGAATCACTTCCACATCATAGCGAATTCTTTGGACGTTTTCAAAATAAAATCCAAACTGCCAAACATCATAATGGGTGGTTTACGGAAGAAAACGTGCTTTTTGCCCTAGAACAATGGACAGAAGCGTTGCAGGAAGAATCATTACAACAATGGGTGGCAGACTATGACATGACTACTGTAACTCCTAAAACGGTAGGAATCATCATGGCAGGGAATATCCCTTTGGTTGGGTTTCATGACTTTTTATGCACCTTGATTTCGGGTCATAAAGTCGTTGCCAAATTATCATCCAACGATGCGCAGCTACTTCCGTTATTGGCAGAATATTTAATTACAATTGCACCCGATTTTAAAGAATATATCTCTTTTACCACCGAAAAACTCCCAGAATTTGATGCGGTAATTGCAACAGGGAGCACCAATACCGCACGTTATTTTGAACAGTATTTTGCCCACAAACCCCATATTATTCGCAAGAATCGAAATTCGGTTGCCATTATTACTGGAAAAGAATCCAAAGAAGAGTTGACTGCTCTTGGGACTGATATTTTTCAATATTACGGATTAGGATGTCGTAGCGTTTCTAAACTCTTTGTTCCAAAGGGATATGATTTTACGGAATTCTTTGAAGCTATTTTCTCTTTCAGTCCTATTATGGATAGTGCCAAGTATGCCAATAATTATGACTACAACAAGGCGGTGTACCTGATGAGCGAATTTAAACTCTGGGACAATGGCTTTTTGATGCTCAAAGAAGATACCAGCTACTCCTCACCTATTGCTTCTTTATTTTATGAAACCTATGA
>CAZYRG010000058.1:8179-15748 GCA_964650425.1 uncultured Flavobacteriaceae bacterium | reverse complement strand
ACCACACCGATTCTTGCCGCATCTGCAGGAACAAAACTCCCCATCTGCCCCAACAAAACAATCAAGGCTGTTTGACGTAAAATTGCGGACTTACCACTCATATTGGGTCCCGTAATCATTATCATCTGCTGGGTTTCGCGATCCAAAAACACATCATTGGCGATATACGACTCCCCAGGTGGCAATTGCTTTTCGATGACGGGATGGCGTCCATTTTTGATCTCCAAATCAAAAGACTCGTCTAACTCAGGACGCACGTATTGTTGCTCTGAAGCTTGTTGGGCAAAAGAGCATAGACAGTCGATTTGTCCAATCAGATTCGCATTGAGCTGTACCGGTTGAATATAGCCGTGCATCCACTGCACCAATTCGGTAAAAAGTTGCTGCTCGATGGTTAATATTTTTTCTTCGGCACCCAGAATTTTTGCCTCGTATTCTTTGAGTTCCTCGGTAATATAGCGTTCGGCACTAACGAGTGTTTGTTTTCTGATCCAAGTCTCAGGAACTTTATCTTTGTGTGTATTACGTACTTCAATATAATACCCAAATACATTATTCGAGGCTATTTTGAGGGAGGTAATTCCTGTTGCCTCGCTTTCTCGCTGCAGCATCTGATCCAAGTAATCTTTCCCCGAAAGGGAAATCGCCCGTAACTCATCCAATTCTGTATGCACACCAGAAGCAATGGTCGACCCCTTAAGCACATTAACTGGAGCCTCTTCGTTCAAGGTTTCCTTGATTTTCTGACGCAGTAATTCACAGTCATGCAAGGTGTCTCCAATAATTTTCAACGCTTCATTAGCACTTTGACTTGCTTGTGCTTTGATCGGAATGATGGCTTCCAAAGAATTTTTGAGCTGAATGACCTCCCGGGGATTCACTTTCCCCGTAGCAACCTTAGAGATTAAGCGTTCCAAATCACCAATCAGCTTGATATGCTGACGGATTTTCTGATGCGCTTCTGGATGTTCCAAAAGATGTTGTACTACTTCATGACGCTTTTGTATGGCTGCCACATTTTTTAGCGGTAATGCCAGCCAACGTTTCAGCATACGGCCTCCCATGGGCGAAATTGTTTTATCAATCACATCCAATAAGGTCACGGCATTTGCCGCCGTACTATGATATAATTCTAAATTCCGAATGGTAAAACGATCCATCCAAATATATTCTTCTGCAGCAATGCGATTGATGGTCGTTATATGCTCTAATTTATGATGCTGGGTTTCGGCGAGGTAGTGCAATACCACCCCTGCTGCAATAATACCGTCTTGCAAATGCGATACTCCAAATCCTTTCAAAGATTTGGTCCCGAAATGACCATTCAGGGTTTCATTGGCATAGTCGGGCTGAAAAACCCAATCTTCCAAGAAAAAAGCATGAAAATCTTGTCCAAAATCGGCAAAGAATGTTGTTTTCTTTTGCTTAGAAATCAGGATTTCGCTGGGACGGAAGTTTTGTAACAATTTATCGACATACGCCTGATCTCCTTCGGCGGTCAAAAACTCTCCTGTAGAAACGTCCAAAAAGGCAACTCCTAATTGTTTTTTGCCGTAATAAACCGAACACAAAAAATTATTCGTCTTACTCTGTAACACCTCATCATTGAGTGCTACTCCAGGCGTAACCAATTCGGTGACTCCTCGCTTGACAATCGTTTTGGTCTGCTTTGGATCTTCTAACTGATCACAAATCGCAACACGCTCTCCGGCTTTGACCAATTTAGGCAAATAGGTATTCAAAGAATGGTGCGGAAATCCCGCCAAAGCAGTTTCATTTTCGCTCCCATTACCGCGCTTGGTTTGGACGATGTTTAAGATCTTGGCAGCCTTCACCGCATCCTCTCCAAACGTTTCATAAAAATCCCCTACACGAAACAACAACATGGCATCAGGATACTTCGCCTTGATGGCATTATATTGCTTCATTAATGGGGTTACTTTTTTTTCCTTTTTTGCCACCGCGATTATTGTTTATTGCTATTCTGAATTATTTATTTTTGAAAAGTACATAATACCCTATTTTTAGTAAAATTCTACCCCTTCGAGTTATGCATTTTTATTCACAATACGCTACGCGGGTTTATGGTTTGTAGTTTCTAGTTCCTATTTTTGCACCCATGCAAGCAAAAAGAAAACTAAAAAACAGCGAACTAGACCGGAAATCAATTCCAGAATTCAAAGAAGCACGAAAAACACCGCTTATCGTAATTCTGGATAACATTCGGAGTTTGAATAATATCGGGTCGGTATTTCGTAGCTCCGATGCTTTTTTGATTCAAAAAATCTATTTGTGTGGCATCACTGCTACACCTCCGCATAAAGACATTCAGAAAACCGCTTTGGGCGCTACTGATACGGTTGCTTGGGAGCATTGCGAAGATACCTTGACATTAATCAAAAATCTACAAGCAGAAAATATAAAAATCTTAGCCATCGAACAGGCAGAAAATGCTGTTATGCTCGATGACTTTACTCCTGACCCTAACACCACCTACGCCGTAGTTTTTGGTAATGAGGTAAAAGGGGTACAGCAAGAAGTTGTTTCGGCAAGTGATGAAGTTTTGGAAATTCCGCAGTTTGGCACCAAACATTCACTCAATATTGCTGTAAGTACAGGTGTGGTGATTTGGGATTTGTTTGTGAAGATGAAAAAGTAGAAAATGCTTCGTTTTCCTGCAAGGTTTCCAAAAACCTTGTAGGTATTAATTTATTCGTTTATAAAACCTACAAGGTCAGAAAAAAGACCTTGCAGGTTTGGTTACTTTTCCTACTCTAAATATCCGGGTTCAGCTGTTCTAACACCCAAATATAATCCTCGCGATTCGCCACAAAATCGCGATTGGTAATATCAATTATTTTTACGGGCAATTCGGGGTGGGATTTGATAAAATCCATATATCCTTTATGAATTTTTTCGAGATACTCTACACTAATATTCTGTTCATAATCCCGACCTCTGTTTTTGATATTCTCCAATAATTGTGGAATACTTTGATAGAGATACACATAACTATCGGGTTTAGCAATATCCCGATACATGATGTCAAATATTTTTTTATAAAGCCGATATTCTTCTTCGGGCAAAGTAATCTGTGCAAAAATCGAAGATTTGAATACATGGTAATCGCTAATCACAAAATCTTTGAACAAATCTAATTGTGCTACAGCATCGTTCAATTGTTGATAGCGATCCGCCAAGAAAGAAAGCTCTAAAGGAAATGCATAGCGTTTGGGTTTCTTGTAAAATTTAGGCAAAAAAGGATTATCAGCAAAACGTTCCAAAAGTGTCCCTCCATTAAACTCTTCTGCCAGCATGCCAGCCAAAGTAGTTTTCCCAGAACCAATCACCCCTTCTATTGCCATATAATGCAAGGAAGAAAAATTGTAATGCACTTTGGGATTCCTTAGAACCATATCGGCAACCGTAATCTCCGAATCATCTGAAACCTTTTGCAATAACTCCTGCACCGTACAATGTAATTTTGGATGTATCGTCATCGCTGCAATATCTGTTAATGGCAATAGTACAAACTTACGCTCTTGCATCAACGGATGTGGCACAATCAAATCTTTAGTAGCAAAACTCCCTTCTGAAGAAAAAACAATATCCAAATCAATTACGCGACCTTCATACTGACCAGAGGTTGTCCTAATTCTACCAATAGTAGTCTCTATGTCCAATAGTTTTTCTAACACTACGGGAGTTGTATACGTACTTTTTACTGTAATACACGTATTCAGAAAAGCAGCCCCTTCAAAACCCCAAGCTGGAGTTTCATAGATTTTTGCAATCGCAACCACTGCCCCAATGGTAGCATGCACCAAATCTACAGCACGTTGTAGATAGTGCAAACGGTCGCCCTGGTTACTCCCTAAGGCAATATGAATACGATTGAATGGTACCAAAAAAACAGTTTTTCATTAAAAGAACAAAATACGGGATAAAAGCGGGATTTCCCCGCATTTTACACCTAGAATTGGAAGTTTTGAATATTTTTTCACAAAACATTGTAACGAAATGCGTCTTTCTTTGTCTTATCTTTGAACCCTAAAAATAAATACAATGAAATTTTTAAAAAATATCCTCGCAGCATTCTTAGGTATCGCTATTTTCTTTGGAGCCCTATTTTTGCTTTTCATAGGTATAGCAGCAATTTTTGGAAGCGGCAACGATTCCAAAATTGTGGTAAAAAACGATTCTATTCTAAAGATCCATTTGGATCAACCATTAAAGGATTATGGTGGTAAATTCGAATTTGTTGATTTTGGACAAGCCTATCAAGAATATAATGGTCTAAGTAGTCTATTGTACGCTATAGAACAGGCAAAAAACGATCCTAACATTTCGGCAATCAGCATCGAAAGCAAAGGAGCCAATGCAGGTCTAGCACAGCTAAAAGCATTGAGAGATCAATTAGCAGACTTCAAAACCTCTGGCAAAAAAGTATATGCCTACAGTGACTATTTTTCGCAAAAAGATTACTATATCAGTAGTGTGGCAGATCATATTATGATGAACCCTGTTGGCGAACTCGAATTCAAAGGCTTATCTTCAGAAATTTTATACTACAAAAAACTTCAGGAGAAGACGGGCATCAAAATGGAGGTGATTCGTCATGGAAAATACAAAAGTGCTGTAGAGCCTTTTCTGGCCGATAAGATGAGTGATGCCAATCGCGAGCAAATCGGCGCCTTGATTACTTCTATATGGGATAATATGTTAGAGGATATTGCTACAGATCGCCAATTGGACAATACAACACTAAACAGTATTGCCGATAGTCTTAATGCACGGAATCCAGAATTGGCAGTAGCAAACAAACTTGTAGATCAAATTGGGTATTATGATCAATACACAGAAGCATTACTCGCAGCATCTGGACAAGAAACAGACGCTGAGCCTGAGTACATCACCCTACAAGAATATGCGACAAGTGTTGGAGAGCAAAAACCAACGCATTACAAAAAAGATAAGGTTGCCGTAGTCTATGCGCAGGGAGATATAATGTATACAGAGGGGGATGAAAATGTTATTGGACCCAAAATCATTATCGAATCCCTCAAAAAAGCGCGGGAAGATGACAAAATAAAAGCCATTGTACTACGCGTAAACTCACCAGGTGGTAGCGCCTTAGCATCAGAGCTCATCTGGAGAGAAGTGGAACTTACTAAAGCGATAAAGCCGGTGATTGTCTCTATGGGGAATTTAGCAGCATCAGGAGGTTATTATATTGCTTGCAATGCCGATCTTATCGTAGCAGAACCCAATACCATAACGGGATCTATAGGAGTTTTTGGAGCGATACCAAACTTCAAAAAACTGGCAGATAACATGGGTATTAATGCGGAGCAAGTAACAACCAATGCGCAGTCAGAAGGATACTCTCCTTTTGAACCTATTTCAGATAGTTTCAAAAATGTAATAACGGAGAGTATTGAGAATATCTACAGTACCTTTGTACAACATGTAGCAGACGGTAGAGGTATGACTTTTGCCGCAGTCGATAGTATTGCACAAGGGCGTGTTTGGACCGGTACAGATGCGCTTAAAAATGGATTGGTTGATGAATTAGGTGGCCTAGATGTAGCGATACAACGTGCTGCAGAAAAAGCTGCTATTACCGATTATGCTACCAAAGAATATCCAGTATACAAAAAAGACATTAAAGAGTTATTGAGCAAATTAGGCGGTTTACCATTTTTAGATTCTAGAGCAACAATTCTCAAAGAAGAATTAGGTGCAGAAAATTACGAACTACTGCAAACCATCAAAGAGTTATCACAAAACAAAGGCGTACAAGTACGATTGCCTTATAAAATAGCTATTAAATAAATGGAGATCAAAGATCGGTTAGCGGCACAGCGCGTGTACCTTTTATTAGGTGCATTGTTCATCACTTCATTGGTTGTATCTAATCTGATCTTTCAAAAGTTTTTTTACTGGGATTTTTTTGGAATCTATACTTTCGAAATTTCCGTAGGAATACTTCCTTACCCGATTACCTTTTTAATCACCGATTTGATCAGTGAAATCTATGGAAAGAAAAAAGCAAATCAGGTGGTAACTGCCGGCATATTTGCTTCTTTCTTTTCATTATTAATTGTTATTGTGGCCAATGCTGTAACTGCCACATCATGGTCCCCAGTAAATGACACTATTTTTTCGCAAGTATTTGGCGTAACTGCTATTGCCGTATTTGCTTCTATGACGGCCTATTTGTTAGCACAATATATCGATATCCAGATCTTTCATTTTTGGAAACGATTAACCAAAGGAAAACAGCTTTGGTTACGCAACAATTTCTCTACCTTCTTCTCCCAATTTATAGACACCTTTTCGGTACTGCTATTACTTTGCAGTTTTGAAGTTATTCAATGGGATCGTTTTGGAGCTTTGCTATTAAGTGGTTTTTTATTTAAAGTTTTAGTCGCTGCTTTGGACACCCCTTTTCTTTATCTCGGTGTTTATATTTTTAGAAAACGTTTTGGATTAAAAGAAGGGGAAGAATTGCAATTGGAGCTAGAGGAACCTTCCTGACATAAAAAACATGATAATTATTTCAAAAAAAAACTTCGTGAAAAACATATCTCTTCTATTATTTGCTATGCTACTCTTAGCGATAAGCTGTACCAAAAAAAATGATCATGCAAAAAACGTAATCCAATATTATAAGGCTTTTAATGATTCAAATTACAACCAGATAAAAAGCATCATAGCTGATAGTATCACACTGATTGAAGGCCCCTATACAACAACATATTCTCATGAAACTTTTCATGAATTTTTTAAATGGGATTCTATTTTCATGCCTACAAATAAAATAATCGTATTAGAAGAACTGAATGATCAAATCCTAGTCACAATCACTGCCAATAAACTACATTTTGAATTCTTGAAAAATAACCCGCTGACTTGCCAATATAAAGTTTCTTTCGAATCTGATAAAATTACGCAATTAGAAAACATTGCCTTTCTAGGTGTAGATTGGACTGTATGGGAAAAAGAAAAAAACGCTTTAGTAAATTGGATCGGTATTCATCATCCAGAACTCGATGGATTTATCAATGATATGACGATGAATGGAGCCATCAACTATTTAAAAGCAATTGAACTATACAAAAAAGATAAAATGCTCAACAAAAAGGTTATCAATTAATTGAGGACATAGGAGACTAGATATATAATTTTTAGTAATCGATCTCGTTAATTGATAAGACGCTGATAATACACCTAATTTTCGTTACTATTCAGAAAAGCTATTATGCCTTTTTTCTTAGACCTGATATATATGCATGTTGATCGATAATTATGCTTTTTAAATACGATAAGGCTTAATAAAGGTGAGATAAAAAACTTAACTTAGCTGTTAAGCAATGTATCAAACAATAAACACAAAAAGATAATGAAACGTATCTTCAAAATATTAGGAATTGTTGTACTACTATTGATCGCAATTCTTATTGCCATTCCCTTTATTTTTCAAGGAAATATCAAAGAACACGCCCAACATTTAATCAACAATCAAGTCAATGCCAATGTTGCTTTTGGAGATATTGATTTGAGTTT
>CAZYRG010000058.1:5998-8079 GCA_964650425.1 uncultured Flavobacteriaceae bacterium | reverse complement strand
TCTGGGGACAACATGGAATTGGACACCGAAACCGAAGTGGAAATCTCATTAGACATGGATGGCACAAATTACCTTAACAATAACACCATTGATCTCGACGCAAAATTGTTATTGGATTTAACCACCTCCAAATACACCTTCAAAGAAAACGAAGCCCACATCAATGGGTTGCCGCTTAAATTTGATGGCTATGTACAACTCAACGAAAACGACACAGAACTGGACGTTTCTTTTGAAAACCCGGGCTCTGATTTCAAAGAATTTTTAGCGCTCGTTCCAAAAACCTATACCAAAAGTTTGGATGGCGTTACAACTTCTGGAAATTTCAAAATCAAAGGAAAAGTAGTGGGTAAAATTGACGACACCTACATTCCAAAAATGGACATTCATATCGCTTCGAACAATGCTTCCTTTCAATTCCCGGACCTGCCAAAAAAAGTTGATAACATTACCATAAATACGGACATCAAAAACGAAACAGGTCTGCTTAAAGATACGTTTGTAAAAATTGGGAATCTTACGTTTAGAATAGATAGAGATACCTTTTCTGCCAATGGTGTTTTGCGAAATGTTACCGAAAACATGTTGGTCAATTTAGCTGCTAAAGGCAATCTAAATCTTGCTAGTTTGGAGAGTGCCTATCCACTAGAATTAGATGAAAGCCATCAATTGAATGGTCTGCTAAATGTGGACATCACCACCAATTTTGACATGGAATCGCTAGACAAAGAGCGTTATCAAAATGTAAAGAGTTCAGGAACTGCCAGTATCACAGATTTCAAATACGCTTCTGGAGACATTCCGAATGCGGTGAATATCGCTAATGCGAAGGTTGCCTTTAATCCAGGCACTATCAAACTGGATGAGATGACCGTTACCACTGGAAAATCAGATATGACGGCATCTGGTAAGATCGACAACCTTATGGGGTTTTTGTTCTCCAAGCAAGACTTGAAAGGAACTTTTGATGTTGCGTCCAAAACTTTTGCTGTAAGCGATTTTATGTTACCAGAAGATGATAGTTCCGAAGAGAACCCAGAAGAAACGACGGAAGAAGCAATTAAAATTCCTTCATTTTTAGATGCCACGCTTCATTTTAAAGCAGACAAGGTTTTGTATGATAATCTTACAATGAAAAACACCAAGGGTACCGTAATTATCAAAGATGAAACTGCTACGCTCAAAAATGTCACCACCAATATGTTTGAGGGTGATATCGCCTTTAATGGTCAAGTTTCTACCAAAGAAAAAACTCCAAATTTTGCAATGGATGTGGATATGAGCAAAATTAACATTGCTCAATCTTTCGCCAGTTTAGACATGCTTCAAAGCATTGCGCCAATTGCCAAAAGTTTACAGGGATTATTGGATACTAAATTAAGTCTTAGCGGAAATCTTAAAAATGACATGACTCCAAATCTAACTTCATTAAAAGGTGGAGCGGATACGCAGGTTGTCAATGCGCAGGTGAACCCTAAACAAACTCCTTTATTGAATAATCTAAATCAGAAAATGAATTTTCTGGATCTAGACAAACTCAATCTCAACGATATTAAAACCAAATTGAGTTTTGACAATGGAAAAGTAGCAGTTGCCCCTTTTGATTTTGAAGCAAAAGGTGTCAAAGCCGAAGTAAGTGGTACGCATAGTTTGGATATGAATATGGATTATCAGGTGGTCCTTGATGTCCCTGCAAAATATTTAGGCAGCCAAGTTGGCAGTCTAATGGCCAATTTGAGTGAACAAGAAGCCAATGACATGAAGATCCCATTACCCATTAATCTCGGAGGTACTTTTGATAGTCCGAGTATAAAAATGAATACCAAAACTGCTATTGGAGATTTAACACAACGTATTGTAGCGAAACAAAAAGAAAAAGTCAAAGACGAGGTAAAATCCAAAATCAGCGAACAGGTCAAAGGTAAAGGTGGCGAACTATTAACTGGATTGTTGGGTAGTAAAAAGAAAACGGAAAGCACTACAGATGCTACAGACACCACGAAAACCGAAACGCCGAAGACGAAAGAGGTGGTAAAAGATGCTGCCAAAAATGCGTTGAATAGCCTTTTTGGTAAGAAGAA
>CAZYRG010000058.1:0-5898 GCA_964650425.1 uncultured Flavobacteriaceae bacterium | reverse complement strand
AAAACCCGAAATCTATTACTAATCTTCACCCGTAATCCTGAACTGGGGAAAGTTAAATCCCGATTAGCTAAGGATGTGGGTGATGAACAAGCGTTGGCGATTTATCAATTTTTGCTCCGTCATACAGTAGCAGTGACCAAAGGCTTAGCAGTCACTAAGCAAGTACACTACTCGGTAAAAATTCGAGAAAATGACCTTTGGGATGCTACCATCTATGACAAGAAACAGCAACGGGGTACTGATTTAGGTATACGGATGCGGCATGCTTTTGAGCAAGGATTTGCAGAGGGTTATCAAAACATCATTATCATCGGGAGTGATTTATACGATTTGACACAAGAAGATCTTGAAAACGCCTTTTTACAATTAGAAAATCACGAAGCTGTTATTGGACCCGCTACGGATGGCGGTTATTATTTATTAGGTTTTAAAAAAATGGTCCCTACTATTTTCTCACATAAAGAATGGGGTACTGATACCGTGCTACAAGCCACACTTACCGATTTAAAAAATTATGCTCTTGCGATTCTAGAAGCACGTAATGATGTTGATTATCTTGAAGACATTGAAGACATTCCCGATTTTCAAGAATTTTTAGTCCAAAAAAGGATGAAAACCACTTGATATACGCTAACAAAAAAACCATTCTGAGAGCACTCAGAATGGTTAATATTCAAACTTTATCCTATTAATTAATATGTTCCTTTTTTAGTATATGAATTCTAATGCTGCCCTATCTGTTGCAGTAAATTCTCCATTTACACCATTACGGGTAAAACAAGATATCATAATTGAGTTAGCATCTAATCCTGCAGCACCCCAACGATTCTCGGCAGGTGTTCCCGAAATACGAACCGCACCTACAGAACTAGATCCTTCATTGAGACCATCACATCTCCTTCTAGCATAGTCCGTATGGCGAAAACCTACAGCATGGCCTATTTCATGAGTAATCACGTGTTCGTTAGTATTAGTATCAGCTGTTCCAGTTCCCCCTAATATTCTAATTAATCTACCAGGTCTTCCATTACTAGGGAATTCGGCACTTCCACCAGTACCATTACCTCCTTGATTAAAAACAATCATATCAGCTCCGTTCGTATTTGATCCAAACGTTAACCTGAAATTAAGTGTCGAATTAATCCTATTATAATTATTCACAGCCCATTGCAAACCAGTTTGCATTCTACTGGTCAATGCACAACAGGAACCTGTAAAACCTAAAATATCAATAGTTCTATTATTTGAACTAATGGTATTAAATGTTCTATACTGTTTGGCCTGAGATTCCGTCTCAGGACCAGTCACAGGTTCGGAAACAAGGGAATATTTACCGCTCATTAAATCATCTGGGTTCAGCACAACATCATCAGCAGCTACGAAAGCCTCGCTCCAAGTACCATCTAGATTTTTTAACTGTTCTTTTTTAATCACATCTGGATTAAAACCTGCATCTATCAATGCTTGTGTTTGTGCTTCAGATAAAAATGCGTTTTCTGGGGTTGATTCTTCCGAAATTTCTTCATTTTGGCAAGATATTACAAATCCTGCTACGATAGCGCTTAGCGCTAATAATTTGAGTTTTTTCATTTTAAATATTTTTGAGTTGAATAGTTAGTTAAGAACTAGTATAATTACTTAGTTCTAAATAATTTAAGTAAAATATTAATTAATATATGGATAAACTTTTTTAAGATACTTTCTTAAGAATACTTAGCATATTACAAACACTGATATAGTCATCTGTTTAAACAATAATTCACGTATAAACAGAACAGCTATGCGTTGTTAATAGAACTGAAGGAAAACCTAATCGATACAATAGCGTCTTCAATAAAAATTCACTACTGGGAAATCCACTCTGGAAAATAAAAATCTCTTTAGTAACTTGTAGGCTGTCTGTTTCTAAGGAAGTAATTAGTCAGATAATCTGAGTGTGTGACCAAATTTCGGAATTAATAAACATAGCATTCTACTGCCTAAAACTACTCATTTTGATAATACCAAAATCAATACGAGAATGCCTGAAAAAAGACCAGATTTTACTTAATGTAGTTTTCATAATTAAATTGTTTGAGTTAATACAAAATAATTTTCGAATAATAAATTACACAAATTATCTTCTTTTTAAGTAAAAATTATTTAAACTTTAACTTAATTTGTTAAAGTTATAAATAATTAAGGTCCATTTTAAGTTAAATAAACAAGTTTAAGACTAATATGAGATTGACCACCATGGCGCGTAAGGAATCTAATCGAATATAAAAATCAACAATAGTAAAATTTCAACCTATAAACGCAGGGATATTTCATAACCTTTTTTAAAACTTCAAAGCTACACTAAAAAGCAAAAAAGGACTATAAATAATTTTAAAACCCAAAATACGCTTTAGCCTTATTCCAACAGATATTTACTACTATTTTCCCGAGCTACCTTTCGTTATTAGCTAATTCTACCTTGACAACAACATCATCATTCCTGATTTTCAAGAATTTTTAGCGTAGAAGTAATACCTACACTTGCAAAAACACGCTTCACAAATCATAACAAAATTCACAAAAGAACCCGTATTTCATGATCAACAGAGACCCATAAAGAGCTTTCTAACTAAGCATTAAAAATTTGTTATTTTTTTGCATCTACACCCAAAATAATGGCAAATATTAATTATTTTGTCTAGACTAAATATTTGACACACAATTATTTTAACAAAAAAACAATCAAAATGGGATATTCTAATCTACTTTCCCCCTTTAATTCTAAAGGGCTAAATCTTAACAATCATATTGTAATGGCACCTTTGACAAGGTGTCGAGCTATCGGAAACACTGCAAACGAAATGATCGCAAAATACTATGCTATTCGTGCTGAAGCAGGGTTACTTATTGCCGAAGGAACGGCGCCCTCTAAAAATGGACTTGGTTATCCAAATATTCCTGGTATTTATTCTAAAGAACAAATTGATTCTTGGAAAAAAGTCACAAAAGCAGTACATGAGAATGGCGGCAAAATTTTTCTTCAAATTTTACATGTAGGTCGCATTGCTCACAAATTAAACATTCCAGAAGGAGGAGAAATTATAGCTCCTTCTGTGGTTCAGGCAAAGGGAGACATGTTTACTTTCGAAGGACCTAAACCATTTGGGCTGCCTCGCGAAATGACACTAAAAGATATCGAACAAGCACAAAACGAATTTGTACAAGCTTCAAAAAATGCCATTGAAGCTGGTTTTGATGGAATTGAAATACATGCCGCCAATGGCTATCTACCTAATCAATTCATCAACCCAATCACCAACATAAGGAATGATGAATATGGTAGCACTATTGAGAACAGATGTAAATTTGCGATCGAAATAGCACAAAAAATAGCCAATGCTATTGGCAGTGAAAAAACAGGAATTCGTCTATCTCCATATGGAGTATATAATGATATGGCGATATATGAAAGCATCTCAGAAACGTACTCTTACCTAATTCAACAATTGAATCCATTAAATCTTGCTTATATACATCTCGTCAATATCTCCGAAGAAGTTCCTGAAGGATATCTGGAAAGCTTAGCTAAGGAATATGAAGGCACTGTTATTTTTAATGGTGGCTTAGGTTATGATTTGCCCAGAGCAGAAAAACTCGTTAGTCAATCCAACAAAAATTTGGTTTCGATAGGGGTTCCTTTTATTTCTAATCCAGATTTGGTAAAACGAATTACGTTAGGCGCTCCATTTAATGCACCTGATCAAGAAACGTTCTATACACCTGGAAAGGAAGGCTATTTGACCTATCCTACTTTGGAGGAATCTAAAGTATAAACCAGTTTATTTATTTTAAAAATAGCACACTTCGTTTAATAAATAATCACACATATAATGACAAAAAAAGTTGTATTAATTACCGGAACAAATAGTGGATTTGGACACTTAACAGCAAAAGGTGCTGCGGCAAAGGGGCATACTGTTTACGCTTCGATGAGAAACGTTGACACCAAGAATGCTGAAAAAGCAAAAGAACTAAGCATCATAGAAAATATCCATGTTGTTGAAATTGACATTACGAATGCTGAACAGGTCAAATCTGTTGTTAACAGTATTATTGAAAAAGAGGGAAGACTCGATATTTTAATAAATAATGCTGGTTACTACGGACTTGGAATTACAGAAACTTTTACTGTAGAAGACATTGAAAACATGTATGACGTAAATGTTAAAGGGTCCTGGCGAATGATGAAAGCTGCTCTTCCCCAAATGCGCAAACAAAAATCAGGGTTAATTGTCAACATTTCGAGTGGACTTGGACGTTTTTCATCGCCTTTTATGACCGTATACAATAGCTCAAAATTTGCATTAGAAGGCCTGGCAGAAGGGCTCCATTATGAAGTTCGCCCTTTTGGTATTGATGTTGTTATCGTTCAACCTGGAGCTTTCCCAACGGAGATATTTAACAAAACAACCTATGGGGCAGACAAGCAGCTTGCAGACGAATATGGTGAATTAAGTAAACTTCCTAAACAGCTTGGACAAGGTATCCTCCAAATGTTTGAAAGTGTAAAACCTGACCCGCAAATGGTACCAGATGCTATTTTCAAACTTATGGAAATGGATCAAGGCAAAAGACCTTTACGAACAGTGGTAGATGCTATTACTGGACAATTTGTGGAAAAAGCAAATACTGAAGTCAAACAAGAATATGATAAGTTTATCACTGCTTTTGGATTAGAGGCTTTACTTAATTAATCCTACTACACAGTATTAGTATTAAGCTCTTGTTGTACTCTTAACGAACAATTAAAAGCACAACAAGAGCTTTAAAATTCCTGAAAAAGTTAAAATCCAAAATACGCTTGGGCGTTATGATAACAAATATCTGCCACTATTTTCCCGAGCCACTTTTCGTCATTAGGTAATTCTCCTTTGGCAACATCATTCCCGATCAAATTGCACAAGATTCTGCGAAAATATTCATGCCGTGGAAAAGACAAGAAACTACGGGAATCCGTCAACATCCCAACAAAACAACTTAACACCCCAAGACTTGATAGGGTGTTCAGATGTTTTTCCATGCCATCTTTTTGATCCAAAAACCACCAAGCTGCTCCATATTGCACCTTTCCTTTAGCCACGGTACCATCATTAAAATTACCCGCCATGGTCGCAAACACTTCATTAAAAGAAGGATTCAGGTTATATAAAATCGTTTTTCCTAACTGATTTGTTGCATCCAAAGCGTTTAAATATCCACTTAATCCTTCTGCCTGTCTATAATCTCCGATAGAATCAAAACCCGTATCTGGACCCAATTGTTGTAACAAACGCTTATTATTATTCCGTAATGGACCTAGATGGAATTGTTGCACCCATCCCCTTTTGTGATAGCCTTTGCTTAAAAATTGTAAGGTGACAAATTTAAAATACTGCGCTTCCTCCCTTGTCAGTGTTTTTTGATCTTTTAATTTCCCAAAAAGTGTATTGGCATTGTACGCTCCCATTTTAAAAAATGGTAATTGCTCCAAACCATGATCTGATAATCGACAGCCAGCTTCATGAAAATAGTCCATCCTGTTTTCTAAAGCTTCTAGCAGGGTATCATGATTTGTAATTGCCATCCCAGAAACAACACTTAATTGCTCCAAATAGGCCATATAACTTTTGAAATCTTCTACAGCGAATGCTTTATCAGGACGAAACGTTGGTAAGGCTTTGAGTTGTTTTCCTTGCGCTGCAAAAGCTTTATGATACGACAGGTCATCTATGGGATCATCTGTTGTACAAACAGATTCCACATTTGCAAGATGCAATAGTCCTAAGGTTGTATGTGAGCTTTGCTGTAGCTTTTCTTGTGTAGCGGTATAAATTTGACCTGCATTATCTGGAGTCAATAGTTCATGGATTCCAAAATATC
>CAZYRG010000057.1:5731-15769 GCA_964650425.1 uncultured Flavobacteriaceae bacterium | reverse complement strand
AGAAAAACGAAATTAGAAATCGGAATCTATAATTTTTATTTTCCGATTTTAATTTCGTTTTTCTACTTTTTACTTCGTACTTCTAACTGTACTTCTAACTTCGTACTTCTAACTTCGCACTTTTAACTTTGATAATCGCTTGATTAATATCTGCCATGAGATCTTCAGGTTCTTCTATACCGACACTAAAACGTAATAGCCCATCGTTGATTCCTTGATGTGCACGTTCCTCTGGCGTGAGTAATGCATGTGACGTTAGTGTAGGGGATAGAATGGTGCTTTCTACACCGGCGAGACTCATGGAGCTTTTGATAAGCTTCAAGGACTTTTGAAACGCAGCACTATCAATGGCTTCTTTTAGTTCAAAAGAGAGCATCCCTCCAAAACCGTTCATCTGTTCTTTGGCCAGTTGATGGTCAGGATGTGATTGGAGTCCAGGGTAGTATACAGCTGTCACAGCTTCGTGTTGTGCTAACCATTGTGCTAATTGCATAGCATTGTTGTTTTGCTGTCGTACACGCAGTCCTAAGGTCTTTATACTTCGTTCTAGCATCCATACCGTAAAATCGCTTAGACTGCCTCCAAAGTTTTTGGCAAGATCAAAAATACGGTCCATATGTGCTTGAGAACTAATAACAGCTCCGGCAAGAATATCACTATGTCCACCCAAGTATTTAGTCGCCGAATGAATGACAATATCTATTCCTAATAGGATAGGGTTTTGATTGACGGGAGAAGCAAAAGTATTGTCAATCATGGTAATAATACCATGTTCTTTAGCAAGTTCAGCAATTGCTTTTATATCCGTAATGGTTAATAATGGATTAGATGGAGTTTCTATATAGATGACCTTGGTGTTGGATTGGATTTTTTCTGCAAAGCCTTCTGTGGTTTGTGAATCTACATAGGAATATTCGATTCCATATTTATGGAACTCTTCATTTACTAGATTGGCAGTCCCACCATAGAGAGTACGTTGTAGTACAATATGATCTCCTTTTTGCAGAAATGCAAACAAACTGGTGCTTATGGCCGCCATACCACTGCCAAAGATCAAGGAGGCTTCTCCATGCTCTAACATTGCCAGTTTTTTGCATAAAGCTTCTTGATTAGGCGTGTTAAAGTATCTAGGGTATCGTTTTACTGGTACATCTTCAAATGCGTACGATGTTGATAGGTAAATAGGGGATATAGCACCCTTAAATTGGGTGTCTTCTATTTCGCCAACATGGGTGCAAATTGTATTAAAGCCTATTTTTTGATCCTTCATAGTGGGTGTTCTTTAGTGAAAGTTTAAAATTAAAGAATAATTCTCCCTCTAGTAAAAGCTTTAACATTTTGTATGGAGTATGCGACTTCTATGCAGAAAATCTTGTGGAATATGGATATGAAAAAGCCCGAAAAGGTGCTTTTTCGGGCTTTATTCTATAAATATACAGCTGTTCTACTTTACAATGAATGTAGAAGAGTTTTCACCGAACTCACCTTTTGATGTGAGTATATAGTTTCCAGAAGCAAAACTAGAGATATCAATTTCCAATGTTTTGTTGTCATGTTTTTTGCTATAGACTTTCTTGCCATTGAGCTGATATACTTCTACGATTTTTTGATCCTCAGCAGCAAATTGTATCGTGATCGTTTCGGATGCTGGGATAGGATATATTTTGAAATCAATTTCTGGTGCTTCTTTATTAGCAATAGAATTGCTTCGAGTCGTACGGAAAATGAAGCTATCTGATATTAAATTTTGTCCAGAACAACTGCTAAAAACATAGATGCCATAGGTAGTATAAGGTGTCAATCCAGTCATCGTATACTGATTCTGACCAATGTTGTTTATTCGTCTCCAATTAGATGAAGCTGTCCTGTAATATAGGAAATAGCTGCCAGAACTACTGCCAGTCCAGTTGATAGTGACACTATTCGCAGTTAAGTTAAAGGTGTGAATATTTTTTGGTGCACTACAATTACTAGTCGTGGTGAATGAAAAACGATCAGCAACTGGGGAATCGTTAGTACATCTGCTGTACACATCAACTTCATAGGTGGTGTTTGGAGCTAAATTGGTAAATGTATAGGTTGGGTTTTTTAAGTTATCGGCGGCTTGAATCCAGTTTCCTCCAGTTTGTCGATAATAGATATAATAACCAATGGTGCTATTTCCCGTCCAGTTAATGGTGGCGTTGTTTGCGGTCAGGTTAGATGTGAAAATAGTAGTTGGAGCG
This sequence comes from uncultured Flavobacteriaceae bacterium, assembly GCA_964650425.1. Taxonomy (GTDB): domain Bacteria; phylum Bacteroidota; class Bacteroidia; order Flavobacteriales; family Flavobacteriaceae; genus Aquimarina. The sequence goes on along the minus strand of CAZYRG010000057.1, from coordinate 13,544 downwards.
CTACAGGCAATATTAGTCTTGAACGAAAAACGATCAGCGACTGGGGAGTCGTTAGTACATCTGCTGTACACATCGACTTCATAGGTGGTGTTTGGAGCTAAATTGGCAAATGTATAGGTTGGGTTTTTTAAGTTATCGGCGGCTTGAATCCATTTTCCTCCAGTTTGTCGATAATAGATATAATAACCAATGGTGCTATTTCCCGTCCAGTTAATGGTGGCGTTGTTTGTCGTTAAGCCAGCGATTCGGACATTAGTAGGGGCGCTACAGCGTTTGGGAGTGGTAAATGAAAAACGATCAGCCTTTAATACTTTGTCCGAACATCTATGATAAATATCAACTTCGTATTTTGTGTTAGCGGTCAAGTTAGCGAATGTGTATGATTTTGTTTTTAAATTGTCTACAGCACGAATCCAATCTCCTCCAGTTGCTTTGTAATAAATATAGTAATCATCGTCACCAGTTGCGGACCATGAGATTGTAGCACTGCTCTCCGTTACCGTGCTGGTTTTAATAGCTGTAGCTGCGGTACAATTTGCTGGTGGAGGCGGCGAGGTATTTCCCATTAGCGAACCTAAGTCATAGTTTTGGCGATCAAAGTACGCAATACGGTTAGGAATGGTTTTCAAGATATAATCAGCTGCTTTGTCCGAAATTCTATCCCTACGATAGCGGACTGCGATCCAAGGAACGATACTTTCTGAAATGTCTTCGGTTGTTGGATTTTCTTGTGCATAGGTAGATATAAATGCACCATCAGCATTTTTCGCATTTATCCAATCTGTGGTCTTATGTTTGGCGCCTAATGTGAGATGACCAGCTTCATGAATCATAGTTTCTTCAAAATGACCAGATTTAATACTGGATTCTGCTCTGCCAACATGGATGGTGATGGCTCCGCTTCCTGCACCAATAGAATTACTGCCTTTGTGTAATTCTAGTTCTTTGATGTCTTTTCTGAAAAAAATGGGGAGTAATCCTGTATAGCGACCGTATTTTTCAGCCTGTTTTTGAGCTTCTGCAACACTACCAAATTCAAGGTTCACAATGGCATTTGTTGTTAATCCGTCGGAATAGCTAATCGTAAACGTATAACAATCTCTATTATGAAAATTACTAGTTCTATAATCCCAGACTCTGTTGTTCTGTATTCCGATATATTTAATGCTTTGATAAACATTTTTTTCGGAGTCTTTCAAGATATCAGCATCCATAAATACAGTTCCGTACCATGGTTGCGCATACGCGTTGAAAAATGTGCATATAAAAACACATGCAAAAATAAACTTGATCGTCTTCATTGTGTAGGGGTAATTTAAGTTGGAAGTAGTAATATAAGGTAAAAATTCCCTAAGTAATATGGGGTGAGGCTTTTATTCGATTAAATTGCTGAAAGCAAGGATTAAAAGCAAAAAGTAGAGCAATGTATTAAGGAAGGTTATAAAGATAATAACTTCACTCGTTCAACATTCTTTATAATGCATTGGAAGAATTGTTGCGTATCATAAGGCTTTACAATCAAGTCATTCATTCCTGCAGCTAGTACCTGGTCTTTTACCTCTCCTTCTTCTACCGCTGTTAATGCGATGATAGGAATATCTTCATTAAAAGTTCTAATGATTTTTGTAGCATCCAAACCGTTCATTCCAGGCATATTGATATCCATCAAAACAAGATCGAATTTTCCTTTTTTGAGAATATCAATGGCATCCAGTCCATTGCCTGCAGATTGGCATGTGTGTCCTCGTTTTTTCAAGATATTTTGGGTAACAATCTGATTAATTTTATTGTCATCAACTACGAGGACATTGAATTTTGTGGTACCTACTTGTAGCGCAGTTCCAGATTTATGGGTGACTTGCTGTTCTTTGGCTTTATCTAGTTTTAAATCAAAATAGAAGGTAGAGCCTTTTCCTGCTTCACTTTCTAAATAGATTTTACTGTCATGTAATAAAATGAGTTTTTCAACAATTGCTAATCCAAGTCCAGTTCCTTGATATTCTTCATTAATGCTTTCTGCTTGAGCAAAATTTTCAAAAATCGTATGTTGTTTCTCTTTAGGAATTCCGATACCATCATCTTTGACAAGAAAACGTAAATGGTATTGATTGTCTTTGAAAGAAATATATTTGATTTCGATCCAAATATTACCGTTTTTGGTGAATTTTAATGCATTTCCAATTAGATTAATCAATATTTGAGAAATACGAATAGAATCTCCAATAAGCGTTTGTGCAATTTCTTGATCAATATTAATATGTACCTGATTGTTATTGTGTTTTTGTTTGGATTGTAATGAGTTGACAATACCATCAATAAGAGAGCCTAAGTTAAAAGATACCTTTTCTAGTTTAACTTCTTTGGTTTCGATTTTACTTAGTTGTAGCACATCATTGATAAGTGCTAAGAGGTAGTCTCCAGAAAATTTTAAAGATTCTAAGTATTCACTTCTTTTTTCTTCCTTAGGGTTTTCCATTAACAAGGTGGTTAGCCCTATGACACCGTACAAAGGCGTTCTAAGTTCATGACTTACGGTAGAAATGAATTGTGATTTAAGTTCGGATACCTGCTCTGCTGCATCTTTGGCCACGCGCAATTCTTTGTTTTTTTCGATCAGATCCTTGTTCGTTCTCTTTCTAAAAGCATTATTACGGTACGAGCTGATCAAAAAGGCAAGCGTAATCAAAATCAATACACTACCTAAAATAATGGTGATACGCCATTTTGTTAACTGAGAATTTCTTTTAATTACCTCTATCTCAGCCTGCTTTAGGTTACGTTTATATTCCTCGACCTTGTACTTTACATTGGCAATATCCAGTTCTCTAGAACGGTTGTCGTTTGTAACCTTGTTCATGAACTGATAATGTTTGTCTAGATTGTTGTAGGCTGTTTTAAAGCGTTTTTTTGCAATATTATAATCGGCACTAGTTTTATATGCAGCCGCCAACTCTGGGTATAAGTTGTCCCTGGATGCAAATTTTATAGCATTTTTGATATGATATTCCGCTTTTTTATATTCTTTTTCATGAATGAAATAACGGGCAAGTAAATTATTGATTTTGGATTTTGTATTGTCATTCCCTTTACGACGAATATGCTTATTGGCTTTCAATAGATAATTGTAAACCAAAGTATATTGCCCAGCATCTAGATATAGTTCAGCAGTATTAAGCAAAGGAGTAATCATCTCAAAGGTGTCTCTAAGATTTACCGCCAGTTTGAATGACTCATCATAGTACTTTATGGCCTTACTAAAAGAGGTGTCTTGTCGAGCATAAATTTTGGCTAACGTGTTGTAGCTTTCTATTTGTAAACGTTTTTCATCAGAAAGCTTGGAGTATGTAAGAGCTTTTTCATAATTATGAACTGCTTTTTGCAACTCTCCATTAGTTTCATAATTATAACCAATAATGTTATAGATATGTCCCTGACTGATTTGATCATCTTGGAGCTTGGCATGTGTCAATGCAATATTTGCATACTCTAGAGATTCCGTATAGTTGTATTCTTCTTTTAGTTTTTCTGCTTTTGCAATTAAAATATTAATACTATCCTGTGATATAGTATTAGCATCCTGTCCATACACAGAGAAGCATAGAAAAAGTAACATACAAGAAAGTAGTCTGTTGGGGGAAATCAATATAGCTCCTTTTTTATAATACACAAAAATACGTTTTTTCTCTTTATAAACCGCAAATTAAGTAGAAGTTAACTAAATATAAGGTGAAATATGATAAAAATATGCTTGTATTTTGAAAATTAAGGCACTAGGACTAGGTTTTTGAGGTGTAAAAGACTGAAATTCCAGCTATCAAGAATTCTTATTATGATATAAAATTTTAAGATTAATTTACTCGAAATCTTATGGCTATAACTGTATATTTGCCCTTGTTAAAAATGAAAAATGTTTAATTAATTCAAAATATATAAAATGACACTAGTAGGTAAAAAATTCCCAAATCTTGACGTAGATGCAATGAATGATATGGGAGATACATTTAAGCTTAATGTATTGGAAGAAGCAGTAAATAAGAAGAAAAAAGTATTGCTTTTCTGGTATCCAAAAGATTTTACATTTGTTTGTCCTACAGAATTACATGCTTTTCAAGCTGCTTTGGGAGAGTTCGAAAAGAGAAATACTATTGTAATTGGAGCATCTTGTGATACGCCAGAAGTTCATTTTGCATGGCTCAATACACCAAAAGATAATGGAGGAATCGAAGGAGTAACATATCCTATATTGGCAGATTCTAATCGTAACCTAGCTAATACTTTGGGGATTTTGGATATTTCTGATGAGAAATATAACGAAGAGACTGGTATGGTAACTGTTGAAGGGGATAATGTGACCTATAGAGCAACCTACTTGATCGATGAGGATGGACTTGTGTATCATGAAGGTGTAAATCACATGCCTGTTGGTCGTAATGTAAATGAGTACTTACGTTTAATTGATGCATATACACATGTACAAGAAAAAGGAGAAGTTTGTCCTGCTAATTGGGAAGAAGGAAAAGAAGCAATGAATGCGAACCGCGATGGTGTTGCTTCGTATTTGGCTGCTAACTAGAAACCGTTTACACTAGGTAATAAATTAATTGTAAATCCCGGTTATGAATTATAATCGGGATTTTTTTAAACAAAAAGCAATGTTACAAGAATTAGCACAAGATAACTTGGCAACTATCATAGCAGAAAACACAACCGTTTTGGTGCAATATTCTGCTACATGGTGTGGTAATTGCCGAATCATGAAACCAAAGTTTAAAAAATTAGCGGCAGAAAACAGTGATGCTGTTTTTGTAGTTGTTGATGCAGAAAAATTCCCAGAATCTCGCAAATTAGCTACCGTAGATAACTTACCTACATTTGCAGCTTTCAAAGGTGGTACCTTTGTCAATCAGGTGCAAACGAATAAATTTGATAACCTAAAAGTACTTGTAGATGAAGTTACCAGTAATTAAGCATCTCACTTCGTTTATAGAAGAAAATGATGAAGATTTTATCATTGAAACTGTCGAAACTCTAGAAGCACTTACTGAAGTCCCATCGCTTAAAGATGAGGAATTAGATGTAATAGGAGAATTAATTTCTAATATGTATGGTGCACTAGAAGTAACAAAACAAATCAAAGAAGGGACACCCAAAAAAGAAGCGCTCAATAACTTCATGCAACGGGTGCTGGGTTCTATTGACGCGTAAATAGGTTATTTTCTTTGTTTTTTCTACTGTCTAATCATGGAAACTTAGTATTTTTAGCGTACCAAATAGCAATTTAAAAACAACAAATCATTATGGCAACAATCACATTAAAGGGAAATGAAATACATACTAAAGGTATATTACCTGGAGTAGGAGAACAAGCACCAAATTTTACGTTAGTCAATCCTGATTTAGCTGAAAAAACATTGTCAGATTATAAAGGGCAACGTGTTGTTCTTAATATATTTCCATCTATCGATACTGGTATTTGTGCAGCATCTACAAGAAGGTTCAATAAAATGGCAAGTTCTTTAGAAAATACCAAAGTTTTATGTGTATCACGTGATCTTCCATTTGCGATGGCACGTTTTTGTGGTGCAGAGGGTTTAGATACTGTAGAAACATTATCAGATTTTAAAACTGGATCTTTTGGAGAAGATTACCAATTAACTATTAATGATGGCCCATTGGCTGGTTTGCACTCTCGTGCAGTTGTAGTGTTGGACGAAACAGGAAAAGTACTCTATAATCAACAAGTACCAGAAATTGCAGAAGAACCAAATTATGAAGCTGCGATTCAAAGTCTAGGATAAATGCCAAAAAAAGTATCTTTTTTAGTAGGAAGGTTACGAGGAGGGAAATATGCGTTAAAAGGAGCATGGATTCTTGTGAGTACAGAACCAAGTATACAAGTACAAGCGGTCATAGCAATTTTGATGACCCTATTGGGCTTTTATATCGGTATTACTCCTACCGAATGGATGCTACAGATTTTTGCAATTGGATTAGTAATAAGTATAGAAGGTCTCAATACTGCGGCTGAAGGAATTGCTGACTTTATGCATCCTGATTTTCATAGTAAAATTGGATACATAAAAGATGTAGCTGCCGGAGCTGTATTTATAGCCGCAATTACTGCTACTATTATAGGTTTACTTATTTATGTTCCTTATTTTGTCTAGGCTTTACAGAAAATCACACTTATTCTACTATAAATATGTTATATGAATAATTTGAATTAGTTTTTACTAGATCAAAACATAAGTTACAACGATAGTTGTGAGCCAACTGGAGTAGCGATGCATATCCTAGGCTAGGTCTGTTTTATAATGAAGAGATAGTGAAAAATAAACGATTTATATATGGTATTTTATATTAGTATAGGTATTATATATCGTATTTTCACGTTATGCGTATAGAATTTCTAGAGAAACGTTTTTAGTATTTATGGCAAAAAGTAGGACAACAACTAAAAAAGCAACCAGTAAAAAAGGGGCTCCCAAAAGGGCAAAAGCAGGTGCTGCCAATTCGAAAGCGAAAAGAAGTTTTTTGCTATCTAAGCAACAAAAAATCATCATAGGTAGTTTCTTGTTTTTCCTAGGAATTGGGATGTTTTTTGCTTTTATTTCTTTTTTTTATACCTGGGAGGCAGATCAAAGTACACTTACACAATTTGCAAATCGTGAAGTAGTTGCCAAAAACTGGATGAGTAAGTTTGGTGCTTGGATAAGCAACTTTTTTATTTTTAAAGGTTTTGGTGTGCCAGCTTTATCAGTCCCAGTTTTGATGGTGATTACCGGGGTTGTTTTGTTTTTTGATACAGCTACCAAACAACTCAAAGGATTCTGGTTTTGGGGATTGTTATTAATGATATGGAGTGCTGTATTTCTAGGTTTTTTTCAAGAAAAAAATGATTTACTAGGTGGTACCATAGGTTTTGAAGTCAATGATTTTTTGCAAGATTACTTGGGGTTCTTTGGTACAGCATTATTATTAGGTTTTTTTGCTATTATCTATTTGGTTTTACGTTTACAGATAACGCCAGAGCGTATTAGTGAATTCTTTTCTGCGACCAAAACAAAAATCAAAAACTCCTATACTTCGGATAAGACACATAATGAGGAATCATTAGGCGACTACAATGATATGGTGGTCTCTGATACGCAAACGACTCAAGTTGCAGCTAAGCCAGTTGTAGAAAAAGAATTAAATGTCAAATCTACCAAAGAAGCACCTAAATCAGGAGTGATTTCTGATTTTCAAAACTATTTTGATGGCTTAGAGCCAACGATTGCCAAACATTCCGAAAGGGGGACAGAAGTGTCACCACCACCAGAAGGCGAAAAAATCGTGATCCAATCAACCGATGATCCAGATGATGTGGCGATGGAGGTAGAAGCGGCTGTAGAGGAAGAAGAGGTTACAGAAAATTTGAGTGCTAAATTGGTAGCGGACTTTGGAGAATTTGACCCTACACTAGAATTGGGGAGTTATCAATTTCCTTCTATTGAACTGCTAAAAGATTATACGGGGAATACCAGTAGTATTACGATAGATCAAGGAGAATTAGAAGAAAATAAAAATCGTATTGTAGAGACGCTCAAAAATTATAAGATTGAGATCGCTCAGATTAAAGCAACGGTAGGGCCTACAGTAACATTATATGAGATCGTTCCAGAAGCCGGAATTCGTATTTCAAAAATCAAAAACTTGGAGGACGATATTGCATTATCCCTTGCGGCATTAGGGATTCGAATTATTGCTCCCATACCAGGAAAAGGAACCATAGGTATAGAGGTGCCAAACAAAAATGCGACTATTGTTTCGA
>CAZYRG010000057.1:0-5631 GCA_964650425.1 uncultured Flavobacteriaceae bacterium | reverse complement strand
GGAAAAGGAACCATAGGTATAGAGGTGCCAAACAAAAATGCGACTATTGTTTCGATGCGTTCGGTAATTGCCTCTCAAAAATTTCAGAATGCAGAAATGGAGTTGCCTTTGTCATTGGGGAAAACCATTTCTAATGAAACTTTTGTAGTGGATTTAGCCAAAATGCCACACTTATTAATGGCAGGAGCAACTGGACAGGGAAAATCAGTAGGATTAAATGCAATTTTGGCCTCTTTACTGTATAAAAAACATCCTGCTGAAGTAAAATTCGTATTAGTAGATCCCAAAAAAGTAGAGCTCACGCTTTTTAATAAAATAGAACGCCATTATTTGGCAAAATTACCTGATAACGAAGAGGCAATTATAACCGATAATGCCAAAGTGATTAATACGCTTAATTCACTTTGTGTAGAGATGGACGCGCGCTACGATCTACTTAAAGATGCTATGGTGCGTAACCTAAAAGAGTATAATACTAAATTCAAAGCAAGGAAGCTTAATCCTGAAAAAGGACATAGATTTTTACCATACATCGTATTAGTGGTGGATGAGTTTGCGGATTTGATTATGACCGCTGGTAAGGAGGTGGAAACGCCAATTGCTCGTTTAGCACAATTAGCGCGGGCGATAGGAATCCATTTGATTATTGCTACGCAACGTCCTTCGGTCAACGTAATTACAGGGATAATTAAAGCTAATTTCCCAGCCCGAATTGCATTTAGAGTAACTTCCAAAATTGATTCTCGAACGATCTTGGATAGTCAAGGTGCGGATCAATTAATTGGTAGAGGAGATATGTTGTATACACAGGGGAATGATCTTGTACGTATACAATGTGCTTTTGTAGATACACCAGAAGTAGAGCGCATCACCGAATTTATTGGGTCACAAAAAGCGTATCCAGAGGCGTATTTGCTACCAGAGTTTGTCGGTGAAGATAGTGGCACAAGTCTTGATATAAATATAAAAGATCGAGATAAATTGTTTCGAGAGGCTGCTGAGGTTATTGTGATAGCACAACAAGGCTCAGCTTCTTTATTGCAACGTAAGTTGAAATTAGGGTATAATCGCGCAGGAAGAATCATCGATCAGATGGAAGCTGCGGGGATCGTAGGGCCTTTTGAAGGAAGTAAAGCAAGACAGGTTCTAGTAACGGATCTTGTGGCCTTGGAACATTTACTCGCAAACGAATAACGAAACAAAATAATAACATAAAACAACGTCATGTGCCGCATGATTAGTATTTTTGATCTGCGATATCATACGTTAGTTAAAAAAGAAATAGATCAAACGAGCATGTCAAAAGCTGGTCAGTCAAGGAAAATGATTGGTAGCAAACACATGTGACCTCTAAAACAATATGAAACACATGAAAAAATTAATGCTTCTTATAGTACTATTTACAAGTGGTTTTTTTGTGCAAGCACAAGATGCAAAGAAATTATTGAATGAAGTTTCGCAAAAAGTGCGAAGCTATGATAATATTAGTATTGATTTCAAATATGCTTTAGTCAACAAGGCCGAAGATATCAATCAAGAAACCCGAGGTGATGTTGCACTCATGGGGAATAAGTATAAACTAAATATAATGGGGACTACCCAGTTATATGATGGAAAAAAATTGCACGTTATCATCCCTGAAGATGAAGAAATTAATATCGCTAATCAAGATGAAGATAGTGAAGGAAGTATTACACCTTCAAAGATGTTGACTTTTTATGAAGAGGGATTTAATTATAAGTGGGATGTTACACAGGATATCAAAGGGCGCAAGATTCAATATGTGAAATTAATTCCTATAGATACCGAGAACAATGAAATGAAAGAAATTTTATTAGGCGTTGATAGTCAGACCAAACATATCTACAAACTGATTCAAAAACAACGTAACGGTTCCCAAATAACGATTACTGTTCAGAATTTTAAAACAAATCAGCCTTTATCAGAGACATTGTTTACCTTTGACGCATCAAAGTATGCAGATTATTATATTAATCGCATCGATTAATCATTGGGGTGAAAGTACTGGATCGATATATATTATTTAGTTTTTTAAAAACATTTTTTTCGGTATTTCTGATACTGATGTTTATTTTTTTATTGCAAACAATTTGGTTGTTTATATCCGAATTGGCAGGCAAAGATTTGGAGATTATTATAATTTTCAAATTTTTGGTACTAGTATCTCCTCGATTGGTTCCTTTGGTACTACCTTTGTCGATTTTGCTTACTTCCATTATGACTTTTGGAAATTTTGCAGAGAACTATGAGTTTGCTGCGATGAAGTCTTCGGGCATTTCTTTGCAACGTGCCATGAGAAGCCTTACTGTTTTTATTCTATTATTGAGTGTTACCGCTTTTTTCTTTGCGAATAACGTCATACCGTACTCGGAAAAAAAATTCACCAATCTGCGAAAAAATATTGTACAACTCAAACCCGCTAGGGCGATTACAGAGAATCGATTTAATGAAGTAGGCGACATCAACATCAAAGTGTCTGAGAAATATGGGGACAACGATCAGTATCTCAAAGATGTAATCATACATAAACAATCACCTTCTGGGAATGGTAGTTTTACAGTAATCAATGCAATTAGTGGAGAGTTAGAAGGTAGTGAAAAATCAGATTTACTATCACTCGTTTTATTTGATGGAAACTATTATCATGATATCAATCCATCTGATTATAAAAAACGAAAGCGTAAACCTTTTGCCAAGAGTTACTTTAAGGAATACAGGATCAATATGGATTTATCTAGTCTCGATGAGGTAGATCTAGAGGAGGAAAGTATTTCCAGAAAACGAAATATGCTAAATATAAAGGAATTGCGGAAAGAAATAGATTCCTTTAGTACGTCCTATACCAAAAACATCAAAGATTTTGGTGATAATTTTTATCGTCGTAGTGGTTTGGTAGATATGGACAAATATCTGAAGGGAGAGATTAAAAAGGAAATCGATACTACCTGCATTCCTGAACCAGCCCCTGTTTTCTTAAATAATTTTGATTTAGAACAACAGGTAGAAATTTTAGAAATTGCTAGTAATTCTACGAGTTCAGTAATCAATAATTTGGAAGCTAAGAATCGAGAGTTCCGAAAGAAAGAAGCGCGACTTAATAAATTCGAAATTTCCTTACATGAAAAATATGTACTTGGAATAGCTTGTATTATTTTATTTTTCGTTGGCGCACCTTTAGGAGCAATTATTCGTAAGGGAGGAATGGGCTTACCGATGGTAGTTGCTATTGGCTTTTTTCTGTCCTATCATTTTATTGGAATTTTTGCAAAAAATAGTGCCGAAGATGGTAGTGTTTCTCCTTTTGTAGCTTCTTGGTTGTCTACATTGATTATTTTACCATTAGGAGTGTTTTTAACCTATAGAGCGACTAAGGATTTAGGGCTGATTAGTGTTGGAGGATTAATGGCGGATATTAAGAACCGTTTTTTTAAAGGGAAAAGTGAAGAAAAAAATACTATAGAAAAAAGTGCATATACATTAGCTCGTGAAAAGCTTGAATTAGAAGAGGCAAGGAATGCTGGACAACAAGAAGCAACAGATACCGTTGTACTGCCTAAAATTTCTGAAGAGCAAATGGCATACAAGAAGTTTAGTCAAAATTCATGGTTAGCAGTAGGATTTTGTTTGATAGCGTTGATAGGGTTTATACCTTTGTTATTGCCTTCGCTCAGTGATTCTGGATTTTTGCTAGAAGTAAATAAAGTGTTCTATTTTGTTCGACCAATTATGATGCTCTTATTTTTTATTTTTGGCATAAAAGCACTTAAAAATCAAACACGTTTTAACAGTTTAATTGGGAAGAAAAAAGATATTTCGATCTGGATTATTTTCTTTTTATTAAGCTTGATTGCTTATGTTTTTATGCATTTTTATTTCAAAAAAGAAATGAAAGAAGAATTAAAACAGATTACTTAATCTATCTATAAAAGTAATCCTTTTTGGGTATCTTTGTTAGTGTCCAAATAGGGCCAAACTCAAAAATAATTACTACTTATGGCAAATAATGCCGATACGACCTTGTCAGAAATTACCCTTAATACCATAGAAGAAGCCATTGCAGCGATAAGAGCTGGGGAGATTATCATTGTTGTAGATGATGAAGATCGAGAGAATGAAGGAGATTTTTTGGCCGCTGCCGAAAAAGTGACACCAGAGATGATCAACTTTATGGCGACACATGGTCGTGGGTTGATTTGTACACCACTGACAGAAAATCGATGCGAGGCATTGAAGCTGAATATGATGGTGGGAAATAATACGGATCCTATGGAAACTGCCTTTACGATCTCCGTGGATTTAAAAGGAAAAGGGGTAACTACAGGAATCTCGGCATCAGATCGTGCAAAAACGGTACAGGCATTAATGGATCCAACGACCAAGCCATTTGATTTGGCACGTCCAGGACATATTTTCCCATTAAAGGCAAAAGAAGGTGGAGTTTTGCGCAGGACAGGGCATACAGAAGCAGCTATTGACTTTGCCCGTTTGGCAGGCTTTCAGCCAGCGGGAGTGATTGTTGAGATTATGAATGCTGACGGAACTATGGCTCGTTTACCTGAGTTGCTAGAAGTGGCAAAAAAATTTAACCTCAAAATTGTTTCTATAGAAGATTTGGTTGCCTATCGTATGCAGCATGATTCATTGATAGAAAAAAAGGAAGATTTTGATCTACAGACACGTTTTGGTAAATTCCGTTTACGGGCCTACAAACAAACAACAAATGATCAAATTCATATAGCACTTACCAAAGGCAGTTGGAAAGCAACAGAGCCAGTGCTGACAAGAATTAATTCTACACTTTTTAATAATGATATTTTGGGAACATTGACGGACAACGGTGCTCATAAGCGCCTCGATGATATGTTCCGTTTGATTAATTCGGAGGGGAAGGGAGCTATAGTTTTTATTAATCAAGAAAGTCAATCCTTGAATTTGTTAAGCCGCTTGAGTGCCCTAAAAAGTGTTCAAAAATCGGATGAAGTTGTCAGTGCTCCTAAAATTACGATGGATGGTAAAGATTTTGGTATTGGTGCGCAAATTCTGCACGATCTAGACATACGACAAGTACGATTGGTCTCTAACAGTATCCATAAGAAACGTGTAGGTATGATTGGGTATGGATTAGAAATTATAGAGTGCGTATCTTATTAGTTATGTGTTTTTGAGTTCAGAGTTATGAGTTTCTTAATACCTTCTTCTTAGAAGTTTTCTTTTTAATTAGGCGCCCTTTTCTAAACTAACTAACAACATAAAAAAGAATAATTAAGTCGTTTCACTCTATCGTAATAACGAAATTCTCTTTTCTGTTTTTTTGCCAAAAACTCAAAACTCAGAACTAGTAAGTTTTACACTCCCATAACTAGTACTAATAGCAATGGTGTTTTTACTAGCATCGGTGCCATAATAGCCTTCATATTTTTTTGAGGTTATCTCTTTGTTTTTTTGTAGTGTTTCGATATCAGTAGTAATGCCACCATAGGATGTTTTGATCATGCAATCAAAACTACAATTAGGATCATAGGCAATTTTGACACCCGTATAATCCGTTCGGATATTTACAGATTCAATAGTTTTATTCAATTTTTTTATCACTATAGCACCATAATCCGA
>CAZYRG010000056.1:12250-15967 GCA_964650425.1 uncultured Flavobacteriaceae bacterium | reverse complement strand
TTAACTCCTACATTATGGCGTAAAACGCTGAAAAGATTAAAATCCAAATCCCACACCAAAAGAGAATCGTATTCCTTCATCCGCTGCAAATAATGCTGCTCTAGCAGTAAGCATATGAGCACCATCAAAAAAGATACCGCCACCATAAGAAGTATTCCACCGATTAGAGGGATCATTATCGATCCAAACTCTTCCATAATCAAAACCACCATAAACCCCCATATAAACTGGTAAAAAACTGGTTTTCATTTTAGTAACATTCCAACGCAAATCGGTATTTTGATAAAAAGCAGATTTACCACTAAATCGTTGATTCCTGTAACCTCGCAATCCATCATTAGCCCCTAAACTAGCTGCCTGAAAAAACTGAAAACCGTCACCAAAATTCCAATGTGCTTTCCATTTGGTTGCCAATACCAATTTTCCATTAGGCACTAATTTATAATCAAAACCCAATGTGGGTATAAAATAGCTAAAACTTTGTGCACTTTCTTCTGGATTCATTTTGTACCCCGCTTGTATCGAAAATAACATTCCAAGTGTCGGAAAAGCCTCATTATCATGATTTTTATATTCATATATTCCGTCAATCCCCACAAAATCTTTATTCAATTCCTCAGTTGTTTGCAAAAAAGTATTAATAAAACGCCCCTCAGTCTCTTCCACTTCAATAGATTCATATGATAACTCCGCTTTGAAAAAACCTCCTAACTCTCCTCTCCAAATCAGTGATGGAGCTACTTTGATTGTACTTAATTTAACCCTATTAAAATCAAAACCTTTTTCATCATCAATATTCTCCGAAGCATTACCAAAACCGAAAAAATTTCTACTAAAGTTTGGGCTAGTAAAACGTCCTTCGACACCTAAATTAAAATTCCCAAAAACATGAGCAAATTCCCCATTATACTTTAGATCAAATCCATTGGTAGCAAAATAATATCCTCCTGTAAAATTATGTTGTTGGGTAAAAGGATTTTGATCAAAACCATTAACGGTATAACTATTAGACAGCCCCAAAATCACCCCATCATCGGGATTAAAACCAACATTAGGTAAAAATTGATTCACATTTTTCTTTAGCCTTGTAGGGTTATAAACATTGAGGTCATAACGATTCGTCAAATGTACATGCGCACTTTTTGCCTCCGTTACAGTATTCTTTTTAGTTTTTGCATCATATACATGAATATTACGAACACCATTCGTTACATAAACATCATTATTTTGACCACCAATAAGACGTATTTTTATTGGACTGCGGCCCTCACCCACTACTTCAAAGTGATCCGTATCATCCAAACCATAGATTCGAATTTCGCGAGCAGTTGCTTTATCTATAGTTTTATCATAAAATTTTGTCGACTTCTTTCCTTTTTTGATTCGGTAACCAGTTACTTTAATTTTATTTTCAGGCATTAGTTCAATAGTAAACCAATCATCCTTATCCGTTCCTCTAATAATTGTAACCCTATTAAGAACTTCAAAATATGCTGTTGCAGTTTCCTGTAAAGCTGCCCTTCTGCTTTGTAGTTTTTGTTTGATAACACTCACTGTCTCATCTTGTACTTCTTTAGGAAAAAACTGCAAGGCTTTATCTATAACATCATCCGTCATCTGCTCTTGAATATATTGCGCTTGTTTTTGCCATACATCAATAGATGACTGATTTACCAAAGTCATATCTAAGGAATATGGTGATGCATTAAAGCCCTTAACATTTCTGATTTCAGCATTAAAACCTTCCATCAATTGTAATGGTACTATAATTCGGGTAGCCAACTTCAGCAGCGCACCATCACCCATTATAGAAAAAGCTTGATCGCGATCTCTTGGAATAGGTTTATACACGGTGTAATCATCGATTTTCTCTGCTGTCCAACGCCATTGATCAATATGTCGATCCCAATCACCGATCAACATATCAAATAGACGCGCTCTGACATAGGCTTCTTGATCCACTTTATGCTTATCTCCTTTGCGTAATTTTTCTAATAGATCATCGGTGCTAATCACCTTATTATGAAATCCAAAACTAGATAGCTCACCATGTCCAGAAGCTGCTCGCTCTTCTACTAAGTATAACTCATCTCCAAACACGTCATTATAACTCCCCAATCGCGCCTGCTTCGGAATATAGTACAACTTTGGATTTGTATGATACACACCAATAGCATCAGATAATGTACCGATGGTAAACGGCGCATAAGGATGCGATCCTGTATACACATCCAACAACAATTTTTCCGTTTTTGTATCTTCAAATTCTCCTTGTATATACTGATCTTGAAATGCTAATGCCTGTAAATATACTTCTGCACTTTTACGCATAGCACGCATGACATATTGTTTGCCATCTTTGGTCTCTAATCGCAATGATTTTGACTGATGCCCTCCTCCTTTTCTTACTGGTTTTACCCCTCCAAATAAAGTGTCTAAATTCACTGTTGGAGCTTCCACTTCTACACCATAATAGTTACGATAGCGTTGCCCCCATATTTTCTGAAAAAAACGGCTTTTGGTAACCTCATCTTCCGTATAAATAGCATCTTTTTGTGTTTTCGGAAAAGTATCTGGATACGCTTTTATCTCAGCAGCAAAATCTGCCTTCAATACTTCTGTTTCAAAAAGTTTTTTTGCTTTTCCATCTACCATACCAAAGAATTGTACCCAGGAGGAGCCATCTTCAAAAACATCCAATTGTGCATATCCAAAGCCTCCGTAACTAAATTGACTTCCGTTCATTCTTCTGGCTGCACTTTCTTTTGCCCCAGAACCGCTCACAATCTGTGGCGTATTCTCTTCGACTATATATTGCAAAGCATGTTCATGTCCAGAAGCAAAAATGACATTTTCTGAAAATTGTGCTAAGGTCACTATGCGTTTACGTAACTCTCTATAAAGCAAGTTATTAAGGTCAGCCGTGCTCACACCACCTGTAGTACGCGCAACATTAATCAAACCGGATAAAATTGGAACGGGCACATTACCATGCTTAGGGAAAAAATATTGCTTAGCTGCATACTGCCCGCCATGTATTCCGTAACTAAACATAGGGTGATGTAATGCGATCAAAGTAGTTTTATCGGCGTTTTTTTTGATGAGCCCTTCTAATTCTTCAAAGAACTTTGCACGATCTTTTATCTGGCAATCGTCATTTATCGTGGGATTTTCGTCCCAATTGGCCAAATACCATTGGGTATCGATAGCGATAACAACAATCTCTTCACTGATTTTTATTTTTTGAAGAGGACACCCATCTTGAGGAAAGAATACGTTTTTACTATCCAAAGCTTTTTCAATATACTTTTGTTGCCGTTGCACGCCTTCTACCCCGTCCGCATACCAATCATGGTTTCCAGGCACAAAAATCGTATTTCCTTTAAAATTTTTAGCCACGGCTATTTGATTATCCAGACGATGCTCCGACTGTTTGCGATCCTCATGCGATTTTTTGGGCAGTCCAGCGGGATAGACATTATCTCCTAAGAATAATAAACTCCCTTTTTTATTTTCTAACTCCTTTTGCAAATAAGCAAGCACTGGCGAATTTTTATCGGGATTGGAATACCCTGCATCACCTACCAAATAGAAACTATGAGAAATTGTCTTGTCTTTGGGATAGGTTTGTGCAATATTTTCGACTTTATATTGTGGCGTGTATGTAGCACATGCAGTAAATAAAATCGTAATGATTCCAAAAATGATTTGTTGTTT
>CAZYRG010000056.1:0-12150 GCA_964650425.1 uncultured Flavobacteriaceae bacterium | reverse complement strand
GGGCTATACGCAAAGCCCTCATGACCATGAAAAATATAGTGCCGATATTGCTACTACTTTTTTAACCAACGAAAATGCCACTCCTGAGCTTATTGCTCAAGTTGTTCAATTGATCCATGTAACGACTATGGGAGTTATCCCAAAAACACTTCTAGAACAAATAATTTGTGATGCCGATTGCGCGCATTTTTCTAGCAAGAATTATGACACTATTAGTGAATTACTTCGCAAAGAATGGGAATTATTATTTGATAAAGTCTATACAGAATCAGAGTGGCTAGAAGAAAACATTGATTTATTTACTAAAAAACATCGATATCATACCACCTATGCTATAGAACATTGGCAAATCGGAAAGAATAAAAACCTCATCCAATTGCTCAAAAAACAGAAGAAATCCAAAAGTGAGCGCAAGAAGGAAAAAAAACAAAAAAAAGAATTACAACTAAAACAAGAAAAAGCTGCTACCCCAGAACGCGGTATCGAAACCATGTTTCGGGTAACCCTCAAAAATCACATGGAACTCAGCGCTATTGCCGATACTAAAGCTAATATTTTGCTTTCTGTCAATGCCATTGTGCTATCTTTGGCACTAGCCAATTTAATTCCAAAATTAGACAACCCTTCTAACCAATACTTGATTATACCATCCGCAATCTTCATTGCAGTTAGTGTAATCTCCATCATTTTTGCAATTCTTTCGACCCGTCCTAATGTTACTGGAGGAGAGTTTACCCGACAAGAAATCAAGGATAAAAAAGTAAATTTATTATTCTTCGGAAACTTTCACAAAATGCCGTTAGAAGAGTACACCTGGGGGATTCGAGAGGTGATGAAAGACAAGGATTATCTCTACGATTCTATGATCAAGGATCTTTATTTTTTGGGAAAAGTATTACATCGTAAATACAAACTTCTGCGCATTACTTATGCTATCTTTATGACGGGAATTATTATTTCTGTGATTGCATTTAGTGTCGCATTTAAGATGAATATATGATATGTTATTTTAATTTTTTATTGGAATTATTTATTTCTAAAACACTATTAAACACATGAATCGAGCATGTCAAAAGTTGATCACTCAAGGAAAATGATTGACCTGCCTGTCGGCAGGCAGGTAGCGAACACATGTGACTTCTAAAATAATTATTATACCATGAAAAAAACAGCATTAATTACAGGAGCTAGTAGTGGAATTGGCAAAGAACTTGCTCGTATACATGCAGCTAAAGGTGGGGATCTAATTATCATAGCCCGAAATGAAGCAAAGCTTCTAGCGTTAAAAGAAGAATTAGAAACACAATATAAGGTCGAAGTCTATGTACTCCCTAAAGACCTCACACAACCAAATGCTCCAAAAGAGCTCTATGAAGAAATTCATAAAAACACCTTACAAGTCGATTACCTCATTAACAATGCAGGATTTGGCGGTGTAGGCAAATTCCACGAACGCGATTTAGCTCAAGACCTTGCAATGATTAACCTTAATGTTGTTGCACTTACAGCATTGACGCATCTTTTTTTGCAAGATTTTGTCAAAAATAATGCTGGTAAGATTCTTAATGTATCTTCTACCGCCAGTCTTGTGGCTGGTCCATTGCAAGCTGTGTATTTTGCGACAAAAGCCTTTGTATCATCATTTAGTAATGCCCTTACCGAAGAATTACGTGACACCAATATCACAGTGACCAATCTGATGCCTGGAGCCACAGCTACTGATTTTGCAAAAGTCTCAGGAATGGAAAACACGGCCTTATTTGACAAAGCTGCAACTTCAAAAAGTGTAGCAGAAGATGGGTATAACGGTATGATCGCAGGAAAACTAGACGTTATCTCTGGATTAACTTTTATGCAAAAAATACAAATGGTCGCATTACCTATTACGCCCAAAAAATTAGCTCTCAAACAAATTTATGAGCTGCAGCAAGAGAAGTAAACTAAAAACACGGAAAAAACAGATGGACATCTTTGATATTAGGGTAACACTTAAATTTGAGTAGTAAACTAATCCCTCTCTATCACATGACACTCCAAAACAGCAAAAACCTCCGTAGCTTGAATCAATTGAGAAGTAAGTAGTTCGTTACTATTGCTAATCAAAATAGGGTAATCATCTTGAGAATCCGGCACCCTACCATGAGATCCTTTGATCAAAGATGCATCTAGGGGAATTACATCCATCAGTGTTCTAAAACCTACTTTTTTCTTCAGGAGTTTCCATAGGATCTTTGGTACCACTAAAGGATCTTTGGGATCGGTATGCATTTCTACTGGGTCATAACCTGGCTTTTTGTGAATATCCACGGTTCTGGCAAAATCAGGCGCTTTTTTATCATCTAACCAGTAATAATAGGTAAACCATGAATCCTGATCAGCAATGACGACCAAATCACCTGCGCGTTCATGGTCTAACTTTGCAGCTGTGATCTGTTCATCTACTAATACCTCTTGTACCCCTTCTACCTCTTCGAGCAAGGCTTTGACTTTTGATTTTATCGTAGCGTCTTTGAGATATACATGTGCTATTTGATGATCTGCCACAGCAAATGCCGAACTTGTACCAGCATCGAGTAGTTCTAAACCACGTTCTACCCGAATACTCAGTAGCCCTTCCTTTCGTAGGACGCGATTCAGATGAATCGGGCGATGCACATCCGTAATTCCATATTCAGAAAGCACTACAATAGCAGCATCTTGCTTCGTGTAATAATCGAGTAAACCTTTGACTACACCATCAATCTCCCGAAGATCTTGTTTGACTTTATCGGATGAATTCCCGTAGCGTTGTAAATTATAATCCAGATGCGGTAGATAGACCAACGTAAGTGTTGGATCATGTAGTTGATCCGTTTGGATTGTAGCATCAGCAATCCATTGGCTGGATTTTATCGAAGTCTTTGGACCCCAAAAATCAAACAATGGAAATGTCCCTAAGGCATTTTGTAATTCATCTCGTAAATCCGCTGGATACGAGTACACATCCGGTATTTTTCTTCCATCAGCCAAATAATTAGGCCTTGGAGTAACGCCAAAATCCGCTGTTGAATACATATTGTACCACCAAAACATATTGGCACAAGTAAAATTAGGGTCTTCTTTCTTGAGCTTTTCCCAAAGCTTTTCGCTTTGTACAAGTTTATTCGATTGTCTCCAGAACTTAACTTCGCATTCTTCTTTGAAATACCAACCATTTCCGACAATACCGTGTTCAGAGGGCCATTTCCCCGTCAAATAGGTGGCTTGTGCCGAACAGGTAACTGCTGGTACTACTGGCGAAATAATTGATGAAGCGCCTTTTTCTAAAAAACTTTTTATATGAGGTGTATCAGCTCCTATCAGTCCTCTTGTCAAACCCACCACATTTATAACTACTGTTTTTTTCATTATCTCTCTTGCTTAAAGCCTATTTTTCAACCATGCTATTTCCCTCACCACACAATCGGACAATTCCGTTTTTAAAGCATCGGGAAGCACTTCCCAGGTATAGGTTTCGATTTCTAAATGTTCAGTGACATCATTTTCTTTCATATACTCCAGTACTTTAACAATAGTATCCTGAGTAGATAATAAGGTATCGAACTGTTCTAAGAAAATTGGTACATGAAAATGCACACGTACTTCTGAAAAGTCTTTTCTTTCTTCAATGAATATTGGCAGGTCGTTATAGGTTTTGACGATATTTCCCTTTTTTTCTGTTACCTGATGCAAATAGGTCGATTCGTTGAAAGAAGCTAAGGATTCCCAGATTTCTTCTTTCTTCATTTCATCATAAACCACTTTGAGTGCAGCGCTTACTTGTATTTTTCCCACCTTAATACCTGCCGATGTAATCTTCTCAAAGGTTTCCGAAGGCTCTTCAAAGGCTAAGGAAAAATGACAGATATCGTAGCACATAGTAATATATCTATAGATACATTCGTCAGCTTCTGTAGTCGTCATGGAATAGTTGTCCATAAGCGCTGTACCCGCTATAGGAATTAAATAATTTCTAAAAAACGCTATAAACTCATCACTATTCTCAATCAGACCGTCAGGTTCAGGTTCTATATCCAAATGCAGGTAGGTTCCAGTGCGCTTTTCTAACTCATACAAATGCATGACTATTTCTGTGAGATTACTTGCGCCTGTTTCAAAAGCTTTTTTTGTCAAAGAAGCTGACTTATGCCAATGTTTATAGCTAATAGGAGAAGTAGAAATTCCTCCAGAAATGGCATCTGGAATTAAATACGCTAATTGATCAAATAATCGTTTTGTATATGCTACTCGCTCTGGTGTTGTCCAATCTGGTGCATGAACCAAATCTTTTACTTTTTCATCATGAAAATTTCCATACGGAAAACCGTTCATTGTGAATACGTATAATTGATTCTTATCCAGCCAATCCTTAAACTTGATTAAATTATCCTCCAATTCCAATTCGCGACTAGCCTTATCAGATAGTCGTAACCCAATTCCAAAAGCTTCTTTTTCTGAGACTTCAGCCTTGATTTTTGGAAGATATTCTTCCAAGCTTTTTCTGGTAAGCTCCCAATTTTCTCCAGGATGAATATTGGTACAATACGTTAAATGATATGTATTTGAAACAAGCATCGGTCGTATTAATTAGGGATTGGTAATAGTGCTATCGCTTGACGCATTTTGTCAAAATCAATTTCATGCACGTCTTTTTTGGATCCGACTGTCGTTATGAGCGTAATAGTAAGTTCGCCTCCCAAATGTTCTTTGAATTCTTCAATGCCTTCAAGGAGTTCGTTGATTTTTTCTTTCTCCCGAAAGGGTAATTGCAATTCAAAGCCTATAATTTTCATGACACTCAAGATCTCATCGAGCTTTTGCTTGTCCATAAAGCCCAGCAGGTGCCCGTATATCAAGTCTATGGCCATTCCCGTTGCAACTGCCTCTCCGTGCCGTACCGTATAATTCGTCATATACTCTAATTTGTGCGCCGCCCAATGACCAAAATCCAAAGGTCTCGAAGAGCCACTCTCAAAAGGATCACCTCCTTCTGCAATATGCTCCATATGTAATTCTGCACAACGGTAAATCAGATAACTCATTGGTTCCATTTCGCGTTGCTGAAGTGCGGCAGCATTGTCTTTTAAAAAGTCATAAAAATCGGCATCTTTAATCAATGCAATTTTTATTGCTTCGGATATCCCGGCAATCCAATCACGCTGTTCTAGTGACACCAAAAAACTACTATCGTTGATAATCGCCTGTGGCGGAACAAAAGTGCCTAAAAAGTTCTTTTTTCCGAATGTATTGATACTGTTTTTGACTCCAACAGCCGCATCATTTTGAGCAAGTACTGTCGTAGGCACACGTATCAAGCGTACACCTCGATGCGCTATTGCTGCTGCATATCCTGCCATATCAATAACGGCTCCGCCTCCAATCACCACAACAAATGAATGTCTGCAAATATGATTCATATTGATGGCTTCTAAGACTTTTTCTACATACTGATAGTTATTTTTGCTTTCTTCTCCACCAGGAACAATCGTACTATTTGTATACCGTAGTATCTCATTATGCGCAGTGCAATAGCTTTCTATTTTTTCTGGCAACTTTGGAAAACTAGTTGCTACACCCTCATCAATAACAAATAAGCATTTTACTGGCTCTTTCCTTTTATACGCAGCAACAATTTTTTTGAATAGGCCATTCTGAACCTCAAAAACATCCTGGGTAAAATGCAATTTATAGGTATAATTTACCTTGAAAGATTGTTCTATTGCTGTTTTTAACTTCATTTAATCGTTTTTTTAGGTGACCGCAAATAGTTTGGAAAGTCCGAAAGACAATGCCAATAATAACAGCATTAGCAGGCCATATAGCCAATTTGTATACCCAATGGCAATTGCTGCGTCTAAGATAATTAATGATAATACACCAGCAATCACAGCCCCCTTGATATTCTTTGGAGAATTAGATCGATATGCTTTGACAAGTGGTACATATATCGCTAGCCCGAAAAGAACTAAAAAAGGAATGGTACGAAAAACTGGCACCCCTTTGAACTGCGAAAACAAAAGGACAGCAGTAATCACCAACCCATAAAGCAGGCCTGCAAAAACAAGATGCTTTTTATTATCGCCATGTACTTCTCCCCGACTGATCAGGGTTATCGCAAAAATGTATAGTATTGGAATGCAACTGTACCACCAAATCCCATATATGGTTACCAATGACATACCCAAAAGCAAGTTCAAGCCTCGACAAATCCCCATATTGAGTGGCCCTATAAACGCATGTTTTTTTGAAACTCCATCATATAACAAAATAGCTATCGCCAAAAAAACGGCAATAGTACCGGAAACCACACTTACCATAAAAGCGCATAGCACACCTATTAACAGTAGTATACAACCAAAAATCGCTGCTGATTTTACTGAAATGAGACCACTTGGCAGGGCTCTTTCTGGACGTTCGATTTTGTCAAGTTCATAATCAAAGACATCATTCATCACGACACCACCAGCATATAAACTGACGGTTGAAAGCAACAACCAAATCAATAGCATCCCTAGGCCTGAACTCCAAAATGTACTTGATTCTAAAAGCAAAGCTCCCCCAGAAATTGCCGCACCAGCAAAAATATCTGCAGCGGCAGTTGGCAGATTCGCGGGGCGCATCAGTCGTAAATATCCGAGAAAGACGGCTTTGCTCATTTAGACAATTTTATCAGTATCTATTTTGGGCTCTTGCCCTCTGAGCACACTATTATCCTGAAATAAATTCCGTTGATCAATTCCTTTGGGATTTAACCAATCTGCTTCTTTCATTTTGCCATTTTTACAATAGGCATCTAAGGAATTTTGATAACAGGTTTTTGTTATATCAGCCATGTCAACACCTTTTTTGAGCATCAAAGAAGCGGTCTTTGGCACCGCGAGAGGATCACTTACGCCCCAATCGGCAGAACTATCAACGATGATATTGTTACTTCCATATTTTTTCACCACTTCAACCATGCGTTCATTCCCCATTTTGGTTTTGGGGTAGATCGTAAAAGCAGCCCAAAATCCTCTATCAAGAACTTCTTTTACCGTTTCTTCATTATTATGATCAATAATTACCATAGAAGGATCTAAACCATGTTCCAGACACACCTCCATACTTTTGATCGTGCCCGATTTTTTATCACGATGTGGTGTATGCACCTGTACCGTCATATTCAACTCTTTGGCCATATCAAGCTGCATCCTAAAATACTTATCTTCCGCAGCTGTTTGGTCATCATAACCGATTTCTCCAATCCCTACCACATTTTCTTTATGTACATAGAGCGGAAGCAATTCCACTACTTGTTCTGCTAATGCTTCATTGTTTGCTTCTTTAGAGTTAAGTCCTATGGTACAATAGTGTTTAATTCCAAATTGGCTCGCCCGAAAAGGTTCCCATCCCACCAGACTACTAAAGTAATCTTGAAAAGATCCCACTTGCGTTCTAGGTTGTCCTAACCAAAATGAAGGTTCTATTATAGCAACTACTCCTGCAGCAGCCATTGCCTCATAATCATCAGTTGTCCTAGAGGTCATGTGTACATGAGGGTCAATAAACATCATTTTTTCTTTCATACGTTTAATTTTTTTAAGTTAGATAAAATTATATCCAATAATTATTTCAATTAGCATTGACCAAATTACTATGACTCATTTCATAGCGATTGTATAATGGCTTCCCAATTTAATTGTTTGTTTTCTATTCTTTTTATAAGTTCTGGATACATCGCAAGTAAACTAGTTGCTTCAGCATTATCCGACTTGTAGCAACACAGGGCTGCCACGTCATTTTCTAACACATTTTTACTAGCAAACAGACGTTGCATATCCTTTATAAGTACCTCATCTATAAAATTCGAAACAGGTCGCCAAAAATAAGGTAGTACTTCTCTAGAAGCTTTCCATCGCTCATGGGCATAGTCCGATATGATTTTGGCAAGTGCTTTATTTGCCATTTTATCTATAGCAACAATTTGTGTTAAATCTCGCTCCATAAAAGCCGCTTTCAAATACATCTGATTCCACTGTTCAGGACTAAAATACAAAGAAGGATACGGGTTTTGTAATGCAATCGCATCAAATACGGTTGCGATATTAGTACGTAGTGCTTCTACGGCAGTATGTTGATAATATTCCGGATTTGGAAGTACGATCAAAAACTTTAAAAAAGTCACTAATTCACTCGTATCAGCAACCTGAATAATATTAGCGACCAGTGGGCTAAAAAAATCGCTATCAGCATTCAATACTTCAACGAATAAATACATGCGTACTAATTCTTGTGCATTTGTATGCTGTAATTGCAAATAATCAGTAAGAGCACTAGCTTCTACTACTCCTAGATCCAATGTCGTGGCTTGTATTTTGGATGCAATGAGACTATAGGTCAGATAGAGTTCTCTTTTAGATTTTTTTGTAATAATTTTGGTTAGCTTTTCATCAAACCACGTTTTATGCTCAACCTGGACAGCATTAGTGAAAATTTCTAATAACTGCTGACTATTATTTTCGAACCGCATTGTACTTCTGGTTATTTTTTGTTTGTAAATAGTTCATTAAAAAATACAAATAATGTCCCTAATCTTTTTTAATACAAGCACTTATTTTTGCTCCAATTTCTAAAAGGTCCGATTGTTCCTTATCAGTAAAATCATAAGGAACAGGTTTTGCAATACCCAATGTCCCATACAGTTGATCATTCAATAGTAAGGGAACTGCAATGGAGCCTTCCACCTTAGTTTCCTTGGCTGCGGGACGTGCTACACCCGAATTATCTGTTTGTAAATTACACATTTCTACCGGTTGTCGTCGCTCTGCGGCAATACCAGCCATTCCTTTCCCAATAGCGATTTCGGATAACTTAGGCAATAAAAAATCAGGAATTCCGATTTGTGCTTCTAAGTGCAATAGCGATGTTTTGGTATTCAAAAAATGTAGTGTCCCAGTGGTACAATCAAACGCAGAAATAATATGAGCCAAGATTGCTTTCCAATCGATAGTGGTTTGCTCTAGCAATTCTGATAACGTAGTGACTATTGAAGTGTTATTTTGATCCATATTTTAGATGTAATTTTATAGTATTAGTTACCAACAGTAGTTTTTAGTTTTTTAAGATACCTATAAATTTAACAAATACATATTATTTTATGAAGGGAGCTACATAATCATAGGTTCAGGGGGCTGTCTATATCCGTTTATCAAATATAGTTATAAAAAAATCCTCAAGAATTTAAATTCCTGAGGATTTTTGAAAATATAAAATAAATGCTATTCTAAGAAATATCTTTTCTTATCATTCACTTACGCATTCCCTTTTTGGTAATCCGCAAGGAATTTTGCTAGTCCACTATCCGTTAAAGGGTGCTTTAACAAACCTTCGATAGACGATAATGGTCCTGTCATTACATCAGATCCAATTCTTGCACAGTGCAATACGTGCATGGTGTGACGTACAGATGCTGCTAATATTTGTGTAGCAAAACCATAGTTATCATAGATCAATCTGATCTCTTCGATCAAATTCAATCCATCTGTAGAGATATCATCCAAACGTCCGATAAAAGGAGACACATAAGTTGCTCCAGCTTTTGCCGCCAACAAAGCTTGACCAGCAGAAAACACCAAGGTACAGTTGGTTCTAATTCCTTTATCACTAAAATATTTGATTGCTTTCACGCCATCTTTGATCATTGGTACTTTTACCACAATTTGCTTGTGCAATTTTGCCAATGCTTCACCTTCTTTGATAATGCTTTCGTAATCTGTAGAAATCACCTCTGCACTTACATCACCAGTAACAATGTCACAAATCTTCTTATAATGATTGATGATATTTTCTTGTCCAGTGATTCCTTCTTTTGCCATCAATGATGGATTTGTCGTTACACCGTCAAGCACCCCTAGATCTTGGGCTTCTTTGATATCATCAAGATTTGCTGTGTCAATAAAAAATTTCATAATACTTATTTTTTGTGAATTGTTATTGGAATGCGTTCAAAACACCATGAATTCATTCGTTTGTTTTCGGCTGCGAAGATAAAAAATATTGTCCGTTTTAACACTATTTTATTACTAAACCAATTGAAAAAATATTAAACGTGTTTCTTATAAAATTAGTTACAAATGAACTACCTCGATGCAAGCATTCGAGGTATCAAATTCCAAAAAAAGGAAATTCCAAATTCCAAAAAATAAAAAACGATGCAAGCATCGGGGAATTAAACCCAATTTAGATTAAAACCTTTTACTACAATATAAAACTTGTATAATATGAAAATGCGAATCCAAAAGTAACTAGAGCATATAAAAAAACACCTGAAATCAAAAAAACGAATCTAAACCTTTCCAATTTGAGCCTATTTCCTAAGTAATATTGGTCAAAAATCTCAACTAGAATCCCTACAGAATAAAAAATATTAGCAATACCTCCCCAAAACACCACCTTTAACAAATCACTTGAAACAAAATAACTATGAGAAGAGGTACTTATACCACAAAATATTCCACAAACTCCAGCTAACCCAACCATTATATTGAAAATATACCTATTGGATTCCCACCATTCTATTGTTGCTGTTAGTTTTTTAATTTCGATAACTGTATATAATTTAAAAATGTTTTCTTCTATATTTTTTAAAAAAACTTATTCTAACCAATACGATTACAATTTATAATGATTCAATAGCATCTTCTCATACATACGACTTGGTAGTATTTTTTTGAGTGTAATAGAAAATTTTTGTAAAAATGCACCTATGCGGTAATCTACCTTCGGTTTTTGTACCTGAATCACCTCATAAATCGCTTTTGCCATCAACAAAGGATCCTCTCCAGAGTCTACATGGGCATCCATTTGTTCTAAAGTTTTACTATAAGGAGAAGCATAGGGTGAGTCTTTGTCAACCGGTGCATGATAGCGGCCCGCCGCAATATTAGTGGCAAAATCCCCTGGTGCTACATTAGTCATTTGAATTCCAAAATCTTTGAGTTCCATGCGCCATGCTTCTGTGGTAATTCCGAGAGCAGCTTTGGAAGCACTATAAATCCCGCGATACGGTAAGCCCATATACCCAGCGATAGACGTTACATTAATAATCAGCCCACTCCCCTGCTTGCGCATGCCAGGAATAACCGCTTTGCTTACATTCAAAGGGCCAAAATAATTGGTGGTGAAATTTTTGAGAATTTCAGTTTCTGGAATTTCTTCTATAGCTCCGGTAATACCCGCACCAGCATTATTAATAAGAATATCCACCGCACCATGTTTTGATTCGATATGAGCAACCGCAGCATTAATACTCGCTCTATCTGCTACGTCCAATTGTAAGAGTTCAAAACTTTTGAAATTGGCATAGCGTTCTGGATTTCTACTGGTTCCATAAACAGTATATCCCTTATCCTTGAGAAAAATACCAATAGATTTTCCTAAACCAGAAGAACCACCAGTGATCAAAACTACTTTATTTTCCATGCGAGTTGTTTTTTGTATTATTTCTGAAGAGTGTTCGTGTTTTATATAGTTTTTGTAGTTTTTTTGTTAACTATAGGGTACAAAAAAAGGCAAGCTACCTACATCACACCGCTACGACCATCTACCTTTGCTGCGTTCCCGCCCTGGAGGATTCAACAGGAGCTGGTTGTGTAGGACTTGCCAGCTGCAAATATACGATCTTTAAGAGATAAAACAATCATTTTTTCAAAAAGCAATTAATTTATTTTTTTTAAATACCTTGCCAAAAAATAGTCCTAAAACAATGAAGTTATATAAGCCTTTCGCAATCATATTTTTAAGCATCCTTGTCATCGCTTGTGGCAGTAATTCGGACACCCAAAAAAAACATTTTTCCATCAAAACTTCGGAAAATAAAGCCAAATTTCCTATCGGAAGTACAGTAAATGCTTCCATAGAAAACAAAGAACAATTAGTTATTGATTCTGTTTCTTATTATCTGGACAAAAACACTCCTACACTGGCCACAAATAAGACCTATACAGAAAAGATTGATGATGAGTTACTTGGTAAGCATACTCTCTATGCAACCGTATATTATGATGGTAAAAAAGAGGTGACTAGCAAAAAATTGACGTTTCTAAACAACAAAGCTCCGAAACTTTATAAATACAAAATCATTGCTACCTATCC
>CAZYRG010000055.1:0-16221 GCA_964650425.1 uncultured Flavobacteriaceae bacterium | reverse complement strand
CTACTTTACTAGTTATGAGTTATACATTTGCTAAAATTCAATCTTCACACCTTTTGGAAACAAGAACTTCATTACCTCATAAATTGTACATGGCCGATGTTGACATTACAAAAATGGACAATTCATTGTATTTAGGAAGAACTAAGAAATATACTTTTTTCTATAATTACAAAGACAAAAAATCGATTGTTTATTTGAATAATAATATAACTAAAATTGAAATTGGAGGAAAATTAAAATAGGATACTTTCCTTTTCCCTTGTCAGCACCAGTTTGTTTATTTCGTCAATCCTCAAGAAAACTATTTACAATTGCTTCATAGACATTCGCCTTTAATTGACTATTAGAGATATTCACTACAAAGCATTAAATACGCAGTTTACAATTAAATCTTATACGATAAGCTGCTATCAAATAGCACCTTTTACTAATTCAACCTCTACGAATTTTTCTTGTCCGTTAATCGTCAAAAAATGGCTTCTCCCATAGGTATAAATTACAACAAACGGAGTAAACGAAAAATGATTCCAATAATCGAATTTCTTTTGCATCCAACACTGACCATTCTCTAAAAGGAATAATTTTTCGTTTTCAAAACCTTCAAAATCTCCTTTAAGTCTTGATCTCAATTGCGGTCTGCCTTTAGATACTAATTCATCGTAATTCATTTATAAAGGTTTTTAATAATTATTTAGTGTATTTTCTTTTTAAACTCGCAATTTCAAAATTTCTGAACTCCACGCTGCACCTCCCTAAACTCCGTCATCATCTCCTCCACAATCACCCCTGCAGGCTTAATATCATGAATCAACCCAGCTACCTGTCCGATCTCAAGTTCACCTTCTTCGAGGTCGCCTTCAAACATGCCTTTTTTGGCTCTAGCACGTCCTAAAAGTGTTTGTAGTTGTTCCTTACTTGGATGCGCTTCATATAACTCTTTTACATCCTGATAAAATTTATTTTTTAATAATCTTACAGGAGTGAGTTCTTTAAGTGTCAATTCTGTATCACCTTCTTTAGCATCGACTACTAATTGCTTAAAATTAGGATGTGAAGAAGCTTCTTCGGAAGCGACAAAACGACTTCCAACCTGTACCCCATCAGCACCCAGAACCATAGCGGCTAGCATACCACGACCAGTGGCAATGCCTCCAGCAGCCAATACTGGAATTTTTACCGCCTCGCACACCATGGGAATCAAGGCAAAAGTGGTAGTCTCCTCTCGTCCATTATGTCCTCCTGCTTCAAAACCTTCTCCTACGATGGCATCAACACCTGCAGCTTCTGCTTTTAAAGCAAATTTGACACTACTCACTACATGGACAACCGTGATTCCCTTTTCTTTGAGGTAACTCGTCCATGTTTTGGGATTTCCGGCAGAGGTAAAAACAATTTTGACCCCTTCGCCAACAATAATATCCATGAGTTGTTGTAAGTCGGGATACAACATCGGCACATTGACCCCAAAAGGTTGATCAGTTGCTTGTTGACATTTTTGGATATGCTCTCGCAGTACTTCTGGATACATTGAGCCTGCTCCGATAATTCCGAGCCCTCCTGCATTGCTTACGGCACTAGCCAATCGCCAGCCACTAGCCCATACCATTCCTGCTTGTATAATTGGATATTTGATCTTAAATAATTCCGTGATGCGATTCATTTAGTGTTTGATGATTTTTTGGGTGTACCGATTAGATTTTGAATTGATTACTACAAAGTAGATGCCATCAGCAAGTTCTTCTAAATTGAGTACTGCTTTGCTATAGGCTGCCTTTTGCATGATAAATCGTCCTTCAGCAGAAAATAGTTGGATTTCGCTATAGCCATTATCAGGGAATGCAATCGTGAGTGATGTTTGTATTGGATTTGGGTAAAGGTTATAAGCTGTTGTTATTACTGGAGTTTCATTTCCTAAACTCGCCAATAACGCCCCAAAATCTGGAATTCCATAACCTAATTGCGTATTTGGATTGTTAAACTGACTGGCTGAACTCCGAATCATTTGTACAATTTCTACATTGGTTTTATTCGGAAAAGCTTGCCATAAACTCGCTACCGCTCCCGCCATAATCGGACTACTAAAAGAGGTTCCTGATGCGGCTCCAATCATATTATCAGGTTGCACCACAGCGGCACTGCCTCCTCGTGCTACGACATCCGGTTTTACACGTCCATCAGCCGTAGTGCCTCTAGAACTAAAACCGACATAATTCCCAGCAATATCAATAGCGCCTACCGTAAATGACCCCATCGCATCTCCAGGTGTAGTTATAATTCCCCAACTGGGATCTCCGCCACTATTTCCTGCCGAGCTGACTGGAATCATCCCCTTTTCGAATGCTACATTAGCACCTTTGGAGATAAAAGCCGTGG
Organism: uncultured Flavobacteriaceae bacterium; assembly: GCA_964650425.1. GTDB lineage: Bacteria > Bacteroidota > Bacteroidia > Flavobacteriales > Flavobacteriaceae > Aquimarina. Next base: position 13,848 of record CAZYRG010000055.1, on the reverse strand, counting down.
TACCGTTCATATCGGCTAACTCATAATTATAAGCAGCATTATCAAAACGATGATAACCCAATGAGGTATTAATCACATCTACTCCCAAACTATCAGCGCGTTCTGCAGCAGCTACCCAATGTGCTTCTTCTACAGGCGTTTCACTACTTACATCTTCGGTTCTAAAAAGATAATACGAAGCATCAGGTGCAGTTCCAACAAAACTCCCAGGGAGCTTTGTTCCTATATCGCTAAAAGTTAAGGTACCATGAGAACTACCCGTAAAAGCATAGACATCTTCTGTTCGGTCTACAAAATCATAGCCTCCTGACAAACGCCCTTCTGCTCTTGCTTGGGCAAAAGCATCCATTGTATCTACATTAGGAAATCCAGAATCCATTACGGCAATGACCATTTCTGTTCCTGTATACCCATTTTCATGTAATACCTGTGCATTGAGTTGCTGGATTTGCGCCGAACTGGTACCATAATCGAACACAGGAAGTTTTTGGAATTTATCCCATTTTTTAGCGTTTTTTGCCGTTTTTCGGGCTAAATCGGTGTTTTTTTGCCCTTTTTGAGCACTATCTAAGCTATTATCAGCAAAATCAATACTTGCAACTATAGCCAAAGAAGTTAGTGATCGGATGGCCGTTTCTGTCCCACGAACATACACACAATTGAACCATTTTGATTGTGCCAAAACGGTGACTCCGGTTACATTTTTTATTTCTGTTATTCTGGTTTGGTCTAAAGGAATATCGCGTTCATCAATGACAACGCCGTGTCGTCCTTTACGATCTAACGCCCTTTGTGTAAGTAATAACTCTGGGGTAGCTAAAGCCGCAGCAATATTTTCTTTTGCAGTAAAATACACCCATGCATCTTCTTGCTGTGCCTGAAGCTGAAAAGCGAATAGAAATAGTATATAAATAGTAATTGCGTATTTCATAACAAAGGGCAACCGACATAGCTATCGATCACTTCTTAAAGTTACGAAATAACTCCCGAACCAACTAATTCGTCGTCAAGGTACCAAGCGGCAAATTGCCCTTCTTGGATAGCACTTTGTGGATTTTCAAATGCGACATATAATCCACTATCGATTCTATGTAATGTTGCTTTTTCTAATGGTTGACGATAGCGAATTCGTGCCATTACGGATAACTCACCGTCTATCGGAATGGCCAAATCTGGACGCACCCAATGTAATTCTTCTTCTTTTATAAATAAGACATTACGATATAGTCCAGGGTGTTCTTTGCCTTGACCTGTGTAGATAATATTCTCCTCCACATCCGTTTCGATCACAAATAGTGGCTCTGGAGTACCTCCAACCGCCAGCCCTTTACGTTGTCCTTTGGTAAAATAATGTGCCCCTTGATGCTTCCCGACCACTTTGCCATCTGTTTTTTGATAGGCATATTTAGTCGACTTATGCGCCAGTTCTTCTTTTTTGGAAGTAAAATCAGGAATCGTATGTTGATATTGCTCCTGTGCCGAAGGAATTTCGATAATAACTCCTTCTTTAGGCTTTAACTGTTGTTGCAAGAAATCTGGTAAACGTACTTTACCTATAAAGCAAAGTCCTTGAGAGTCCTTTTTATCTGCTGTGACTAAGTCTTGGGCTTTAGCAATTTCTCTAACTTCGGGTTTGAGTAATTCTCCAATCGGAAATAAGGTTTTTGCCAATTGCTCTTGGGAGAGTTGACACAAAAAATAGGATTGATCTTTGTTCCCATCCTTTCCGCCTAGCAAACGATGGATTTCCTTTCCGTCTTTTGTAATGGTCTCTTTGCGACAATAATGTCCTGTTGCCACATAATCCGCCCCAAGTGAGAGAGCGATTTTCATAAATACATCAAACTTAATCTCTCGATTACAAAGTACATCGGGATTTGGCGTGCGTCCATGTTTATATTCATGAAACATATAATCGACAATACGTTCTTTGTATTGTTCACTAAGATCTACGGTCTGAAAGGGGATTCCAAGTTTTTCGGCAACCAACAATGCATCATTGCTATCATCTAGCCATGGGCATTCGTCAGAAATAGTCACCGAATCATCATGCCAGTTTTTCATAAACAAGCCAATCACTTCATAGCCTTGCTCCTTTAATAAGTAGGCTGCAACACTAGAATCTACTCCACCCGATAATCCAACTATGACACGTTCCTTTTTCACGCTACTATGTTTCAAATTTCATGCAAAAATACGAAAATTACCAGTATTATTTTTTAGTATAAAATCTAACTAAATCGCTACGGACTAGAAGTGCCATAGGTTTTAAATATGAATGAAATTCATTTGCCAAAAAAACCAAAAGTTGGCAGTAACAGTTGGCAGTTTTTGTTTTTTACAATTTTAAAACTGCTTACTGCTACTGAAAACTGATAACTCGGTAAAATTTTTAGAAGCTAAAGCGAAACCTGTGCGCCGTGGCGTATGCACTAAAGTGCATAGTTTTAACTATTTTTTGAGACCAATAAAGAAAGCTTTTTTTAGATTATTAAGGTATTTTAATTGACAATTGATTTATCAATAAGTACTAGTATTTTTTAATTTGTTAAAAAATATAATAGGAATAAACATACATAACATGGTATTTTTTGTTAAAAAACGTATTTTTATCGATAATAATTACTTTTAATCGAAAAAAAATTGTTTTTTTGCACTCTTGCATACTAAAAACGAAAATCACAAGTTACTTTTGACTAATGCGTTATTTTTTTAGTCTTAGCAAATAATTTAATATAACAGTTAGGAATTACACCTATTAAATTGTTTAATACATATATAATCAACTATCAACCCAAAAAAACAAAAATGAAAAAGCAAAATTTAATGAGAATTAGCATTTTATCCATCGCTTTTCTCGCTACCTCCCTACTAACAATCAATGCGCAAACTGTTGTAGGAACCTATGGAAGATTGCAAGTTACTACTATTCAAAAAGGAAATAACAATAATTTCCCCATTGTTGGTGATGAAAATGGTAATCCAATTAGTCTTGGTGGCATGAGCCTTTTCTGGAGTAATGCAGGAGATTCTTTTGATGGATATACAAGCCAGACAGTAAATCATTTGGTAGACGATTGGGATATTGCTATCATCCGTGCCGCAATGGGTGTTAAAGAAGACTGGGATAATGGCAATGGCTATGTGGATAATCCTCAAGGGCAAATGGTCAAAATCAGAAATGTTATTGATGCAGCTATAGCTAAAGGGATTTATGTAATTGTAGATTACCACACGCACAATGCTGAGAATTATAAAACAGAAGCTATTACTTTCTTTAAAGAAATAGCTACGCTATATGGCAATAATGACAATATTATCTACGAAATTTTTAATGAGCCTATAGGCGATTATGACGATGCCGCAAGAAGGAATTTATGGAATAACACTATAAAGCCTTATGCTGAAGATGTTATTGATGAAATACGAAACATTGATCCAGATAACTTAATTGTAGTTGGAACTCCATACTTTGATCAAGGAGTAGATATTGCTTCTGAAAATCAAATTAATGATAATAATGTTGCTTATGCGTTGCACTTTTATGCTGGAGCTTTATTTAATGGAAATGAAAATACAGATCATACCACAGGAGGAAGACAAAAAGCGTTAACTGCTTTGGGTAGAGGTGCTGCTTTATTCGTAACTGAATGGGGAACGGTTGATTCTGATGGAGCTGGTAGCCCAGATATTGACAAATCTAATGACTGGTTTGATTTTATGGAAGAAAACCATATTAGTCATGCTAACTGGGCTGTAAGTGACAAGAACGAAGGAGCCTCTGTTGTAAACTCTGGACAAGGTATTATTGGCTTATTAAATAATCAACTTACAGAAACTGGAAATTATGTAAGAAATAAGTTAAAAGAAATAGCAGCCAATCAACAACTGTCTACGGAAAACTTTACACTTAATGGAGAACAAATTTCTTTATTTCCTAATCCTGCCACTGATATTCTGAATCTAGAAACAAGCAAGACTAATATCACTTCAGTTAAAATTGTAGATATGCAGGGTCGTCAAGTATTAAGCAATGATTATAATAGCCTTAAAGCTTCTATTAATGTAAGTAGTCTATCAAAAGGAATTTACATTATGGAAATTAATAACACTGCAGGTACCCAGTTTGTTGTTAAGTAGATAAGGTATAGATCCATTATATAACATAAAAGCTCCGCTATAATCAAATGATTGTAGCGGAGCTTTCTTTTGGGCTAATGCAACCTGTCTCATGCCCAGGTTAAAAACAAGGTTCTTTTTTATTAAATAAACAATGTGGAAACCTGACATCGATAGAGTCAATTAGCTTATAATTCATTGTTTTCTCTAATACTCCTTTGCGATTATAGTATTGCCAATTACCTACTTTAAAATTAGTTGTAACCTCCCCTTCTTCTTTAAGAATAAAATTTACATTCGAATAATTTTCTAAATTTTTAAAATAGAAATCTTTCCAATAACCCGAACCGTTATTATATGTAGTTGTATAATCCGCTGTTGTATTTTCTCCATCCAAATTACCCTTAGCATCATAATTAAAGGTTTTCCAATCCTTTAATACTCCATTTGAATTATAATACACACCACTAGGCACTCCATTTAGTATCTGTACATCTTCAGATTGCCTTTCATTTCTCTTAAAGCTAATGTGTACACCATTGAGGATATTTTTATTTTTCACATCATATAATTGCCCTTTATTGATTTCATAACGTTCTAAAACTTTTGACAACTCCATGACTTCTGCATTATTCTCTACTATATATCCATTATAAAACCAGTACAGGATAGTGTCTTTAGAATATAATGGAGATACCTCTTTATCTAGTTTTACCAAGGTAGGCTTCTTAGGTGGGTTTTGAGGAGGTTTACATGACAACAGTAGTATAAAGCAACACCAAACAAATGTAATACCTCTCATAATCTAGTGATAATACGATTTAACTTCTTTTCTCATAATATCCGACTGCCATTTGAAAAACACTTTTTGATTTGATAAATCATAATCCATAATATTTTCAGTATTTTTTGAACTAAACCTCAAAATATTGTTATTAGTTACTGTAATACCATCTTCAGTACTTTTTAAAGCATCTTTATAGATATTTATGTTTCTATTTAAAGTTTTGACAGCTTCTTTTTTTTCTGCAGGATTCGCATTATAATAGGCCGCATTATCATTTAAATGCTTAGTTTTTGCCGCTTGATGCTCCCTAATTTTTCTTCGATATTCTACCTTTTTGGCTTCATGTTGCGCAATGACATCTGCCTTTGTCAACGTCGCATCATCTTCAAAAGAATGTTCTAACCCAAGAGTATGACCTATTTCGTGAGCGTAAGAAGGTAGGTGATCAATATTACCTTTAAAAATAATGATATGCTTATTCTCTAATGGAGTATTATAACTTGCGCCTCCAGCTGTTGTAGATAGAAATGGGGTTAGGTATAAAAACATAGCCTTTTTCTTAACTAATTTGGGATACATTAATGTAAATCTGTCATTTATATAATTCATATATTTCCCAGGATCCATGAGCATCGTAGCTTGATTATCAATCATACCATTATAGTCCGCTTGATTAGAAGCATTTATGAGTGATTGCTTTCGAAATACCCAATCTAATTCTGGATCATATATTAAATTGACTTTTATCAATGCTTGATTTAAACTATTTTGGTTTAGATAATTTTCTAGACCAGTAATTCCACCAATTTTAGCTAATTCATTATCAATTGCTGTTTTGTCAAAATTAACATCATCTCTTAAAAATGATTTGATTACATAAATATCAGTTGTATAATCATTGTAATCACTATTTTTAGAAATCATTAGTTGACCAACTTCCACTTCTTCGGTATCAAGTTTGGCAGTAACTCGAATTTCTTCATTTTTATCTAAAACTTCTATACACTTTACATTTATACTTATACCAGTTGAATAAAATTCTTTTTTGAGACTTCCTCCTAAACTTTTGATTTGTTTGAGTCCTAAAAAATCTTTCAAATTTAGAACAACCTTATTTTCTTCAATCGGATTATTTGTATCGTTACTGGAACTAATTTTAATATTCGCATTACTTGATTCAAAAATCAATATTGTATCATCTTGAGATAACGCCTCTAATGCTACAATTTCTATATCTAAATCTATACCATTGGTTTGAATAGAGGGACCATGGGTTATTTTTGCTGCTGCATTATCAGGGTACATAGTTAACCATGCTGGATAATAATGAATACCATGAGGAGAAATCGGATTCAAAACATCTTTAGTTTTATATTCTGACTTTATAGCAGCTACCTCTTCACAAAGCGCTAGAGGGGCATTAAAAGCTGCTCCATTGTGATCTTTTGAAACTGTAACAATGGGATGAATGTATTCATCTCGTAACCAATCAAAACCGTATTCACCATTATAACCAGGTTGTCTTCTAAAATTGACAAAAAACTTTTTAAGTTTAGATGTTTGCACATTCAAATTTGCTTGTGCTTTTTTTCCTTGATAAGTAACTGTAAATGTAGTCATGCTTTTAAATCAATAACTTTTTTGAACTAAACAAAATACTTGAATAGTTACTATACTATTCCTTTTCTTGAGGGGCGATAACTTCTAGCAAAAGTTTTTCATGACTTGATTCAACAACATACTCTGAAAGCGTGTCATTATCTAATGTATTCCCTTCATATTTATAGTCCGCATCAGGGTTATCTAAATCTATCGTTATTTGTAACCCTTCCATATTTCGAGTACGTATATTCAGATAAATCTCACTACCTATTACTGCTTCTTCTATTCGACTATTCTTAGTATCGGTAATAAAACACTCTATAAATTTTGGCTCCTGATCAGGTTCTGGCGTAGGCTCTCCTTCCATATTATCTATATCCGTCACATGCCAAGGTTTCTTAAAAACCACGCCCCCATCCACATAAATCCCAGGAGATAATAAAATGGTATACGTCATCGGCATTTTGGTATAATTATCAAAATACACTGCTAATCGGGCGCAGTACACATCATATAACTGGATGGTTCTACTAGAACTCACCCTTGTTACAGGAGAAAAATTAATTTCTAAATCCCGCATCTGTTCTGGTTGCAATGCCCAATGATGAAAGATATGATCCCGGTGTGCTTCGATCTTTATTTCGATCAACCCACCATTGACACGACCCCTTGGACGACCTGCAATATCCCTTTGTTGAAAAAAGCGATTGCGATAGGACAACAAATTAAAAGATTGACCATCAATGATCATTTTGCCAATAATACTCATATAATCAATTATTTGTGGGGTGTTATAGAATGCTTTGCTAAAATACTAAAATATGTAAGAATTCGAAAACTCTTTTGCTTCATCGATGATAAACTTATAGGTATTCTTCAAAAAAGCGCATCTTTGTAATCCTATAATTTAAAAAAAGGTATTTTGAAAGTCTACTCTACCAAAGAGAATCTCCGAGTTTTATATGAAGATAATCATATAATCGCTGTTAATAAACGTGCAGGAGATATCGTACAAGGGGATAAAACTGGAGATCTACCACTCAGTGAAGTAGTCAAAGCCTATATTGCCGAAAAGTATCAAAAGCCAGGCGCTGTTTACCTTGGAGTTATTCATCGTCTCGATCGCCCTACTACGGGTATTGTGATATTCGCACGAACAAGTAAAGCTTTGACACGACTCAATGCTTTATTTGCTGCTAAAGCAAGTCAACAACTACAAAAAACCTATTGGGCAGTAGTCAAAAATGCGCCTCCAAAAACACACGATCAACTCGTACATTTTCTAAAACGAAATCCTAAACAGAATAAATCCTATGCACATCTCAAAGAAGTGCCTGATAGTAAAAAAGCAGTTTTGGATTATACTATCCTAAAAAAACTAGATCGTTACACCTTATTAGAAATACTGCTGCATACGGGAAGACATCATCAGATTCGTGCGCAACTGGCGGCCGTTGGAACGCATATCAAAGGAGATCTCAAATATGGAGCTGATCGCAGCAATAAGGATGGTGGAATCCATCTGCATGCTCGTCAATTAACTTTTGTTCATCCTGTAAAAAAGGAAACAATGGCTATCGTAGCGCCACCTCCCAGTGACCCTATTTGGGATGCGTGTGTTGATTAATGTAATAATGTAGCAATTATTTTAATGTAATAATGTGACAATTATTTAATGTAATAATGAAGTCGTTTTAACTTTTTTGATTCATGCAGGATCGATCGTAAGTAAGAGGCCAGCTGGTAAGTTGGCAGTCATTTTTATAGTGAATTGAAAAAAGTTAACACTACTTCAATGTATCAAGAACTCCTATACGACCTAAAATTCTCTACAAATACCGAACTCAAAATTAATGCTCCCCCAATCACTGTAGTCCATGCAGGTATTTCGTCTAGAAATAAGATCCCTGCTATAATTCCGTATACGGGTTGGGCACTGCTAATAATACTCGCGGTAGTCACTGAAAAGTGCTTGAAACTTTGCAAAAATAGCGTATGCCCAATTGCGGTGGTTATAATAGCCAGCGCCAAAATTGGTTTCCAAAAAGATACTATTGGCTCTAGATCATACATAAACCAAACCGGGATAAACAAAACCAACACCATCATCAATTGATAGGTCATTGTGACCGAACCCTGATAATTTGTTGCATGCTTTTTCATAATAATATTGCGTAAGGAATAACAAAATGCAGAAGTAATTCCCATAGCTATGGCACGCGTATAACTATTTTGGAAATCAAATTCTGGTACTAATAATAGGATTCCGACCAAAACTAGTACACCTAAAAGAATATGAAATTTCTGAAAAGCTGTTTTGAGCAAAATTGGCTCCATAAAAGCAGTAATTACAGGATACGTATACATGGATAACATTCCGATGGCTACGGTAGACCATTGCAGCGCATAAAAATAGGTCACCCAATGCAGGCCTAGAAAAAGCCCTGAAACCACTACTGGTACAATAACCTTTCGCTCTAGGCGAAAAGAGAATTTCATCCATTTACAATACAAAAAAAGTAAAACGCATGCTAATCCTGCTCGTAAGGCAATTGTCAAAGGCGGTGGCAAGGTCACAAATCTCCCTAACGGCCCAGAAGTACTAATCAGTAAGACCGATAAATTCAGTAAAAGAAAATTCTTGATTTTTTGGGATTCTGTAGTTGCTGTCAATGGAGTTTTGATTTATCGTGTCAGTGTTTTTGCCTTTTCCTTGATGATATCTGCAACCGGACGTTCTTCTATATTACTTTCTAACCAAGAAAGAATATCTAGGTATAAAAATGCCCGCTTTTCATAAGGATGCTCCTCATATTGCTTTAAGGTAGTATATAATTTTTTAAACTCTGCTTTGATTTGACTAGGGTAAATATCGCCTAAGTTTTTTAAGAACTTAATCATCTCTTTCTGTACCGCATGCAAATCATTCATTTTGATCAAAAACTTGTACGTCTCTCGAAGTTGTGTTTCTAAATGGTAATCCAACCCCGCCTCATAGTGTGCTACTAGACTTAATACTCTGGAAAAACACAAGAGATCTTCTCGCATTTTTAATGATTTGTTGTTAATGATTTTCTGGAGGTATTCGATACAACGTTTGTTGTCTCCCATCCCAAAATACAAACAACCAATTTTATAATACAAGACCATTACGTGGTGCGCATCTATGCGATCTTTATAACGCTTTAGGCCTTCCAGAATAATGGCTACAAGGGGCGCTCCTTCTTTAAAAGTTCCTTCTAGAAAATGAAAATTCAGCTTATTATTATGTAGGTACATAAATATCAATGCCTCGTTATTATCGTCCAAAGGAAAACCGTCCGATTGCACCATTTTCTCTAAACGCTGTATGGAATCCTTCAGCTTCGTTCTATTTTTGATCAAAAACAAGGATTCCATGAGGTAGTTATTTCCTTTTAGGAAAAAAACGGGATTCAATGCGATCATTTTTGGGTGTTCATAAAATAGATCTACCCACTTTTTAGAATATTTATAACACGACAAAAAATCCTGTACCATAAAACTATACCACAACTGCGCTTTGTATAACCAGAGTTTTTCGCGAAAGCCCATTAGCTCCCATTCGTAATGCGGCATTTTGGATTCAAAATAGGCTGTAATTTGTTGATGTTCAGCATCATTTTTGACGTAACCTGTTTTGAGCATCAGTCCATATAATTGTAATGAAAGATTGGACAAGCGGCTTGCCAACACATTCTTCATGCTCAAGTTCTTTGCCTGTACCGCTAACTCGTCTGCTCGATTATGAATACTTCGAGTGATAAACTGTGTTTCTATGACCTTTTCGAGCTCTACAATTTCATAAGCAAGATTATTCTCTTCATTTTCTATAGCGACAGTTTTAGCTTTATCCAAAATCTTAAGACTTTGCTTATATAAGCCTTTATGGTATAAGATGGTCGCAAAATCTAATTGCTCCCGTATTTGAGAACGCACATTTTGATGAACAGGATTCAACCGTAAACTAATCAAAATTTGCTTATATAAATGCGCTTTAAGATTAGAAAGTTGCTGTTTTTTAACAATTCCTTTTTGAATAATTGTTTGTTCATCAAAAACATCACTCTTATCTAAGTGATTAAATAACGCCAAAAATTTAGAGTCATTATTAACCCCTAATCGTCCTACATATACCTTGAACTGTCGTTTTTCGGATTTCGAAAGCGATTTTAACAAAACAAACAAAGCGTCTTTTTGATCATTAGTCATTGTAGGTAGAAATGTTATATAATCTTGATAGTAAAATCATTAAATGTATTTTTATAAACTTTAGCATTGTAAACACACAAGAAAAAAAGGCGAATTTACAGTTACAAAATATACATTTGAGATGTAAAGGTATAACATCCTTAACAAAAGTTTTGCACCACTAGTCCCAGAATTGTGATAGAAATGCAATAACTTTTCCAAATATAAAATGTAAACACATTCCTAACATGAGTACTGACAAAGTTCAAATATTTGACACCACATTACGTGACGGAGAGCAAGTCCCTGGCTGTAAATTAAATACAGAACAAAAACTTGTAATAGCCGAACGTCTTGACTTATTAGGAGTCGATATTATAGAAGCTGGATTTCCCGTTTCGAGTCCGGGAGATTTTCAATCGGTCATGGAGATCTCTAAGTTAGTCAAGAATGCAACGGTCTGTGGCTTGACAAGATCCGTCGAGAAAGACATCAAAGTAGCAGCCGAAGCCCTCCAATTAGCCAAAAGACCTAGAATCCATACCGGAATAGGCACCTCAGACTCCCACATCCAATTCAAATTCAACACTACACGAGAAAAAATAATTGAACGCGGCGTTGCTGCAGTCAAATATGCCAAATCTTTTGTAGAAGATGTAGAATTTTATGCTGAAGATGCAGGAAGAACCGAAAATGAATTTTTGGCTAAAGTTTGTGAAGAAATGATCAAAGGGGGAGCTACCGTTCTTAATATTCCAGATACCACTGGGTATTGTCTACCTGAAGAATACGGAGCAAAAATAAAATACTTAAAAGAAAACGTAAAAGGCATCCATAATGTCATTATTTCTTGTCATTGTCATAATGACCTGGGATTAGCAACTGCGAACTCCATTGCAGGAGTCGCCAATGGAGCACGCCAAATAGAATGTACGATTAATGGTATCGGAGAGCGCGCTGGGAATACGGCCTTAGAAGAGGTGGTCATGATTATGCGTCAACATCCAAATTTGAATCTAGATACTGGTATCAATGCTGAATTACTATTCAGTACCAGTCAAATGGTTTCTGAAAACATGGGAATGATGGTACAACCCAATAAAGCAATTATCGGTGCGAATGCTTTTGCCCATAGCTCGGGGATCCATCAAGATGGAGTGATTAAGAATAGAGAAACCTATGAAATCATAGACCCTGCAGACGTCGGAGTAACCGAATCTGCTATTGTGCTTACTGCCAGAAGTGGTAGAGCTGCATTAGCCTATCGTGCTAAAAAAGTAGGGTACGAATTGACGAAACTAGAATTAGACAAAGTATACAAGGAATTTTTGAAGTTTGCAGATCGCAAAAAAGAGGTTTTGGACACTGATATTCATGAAATTATGAAAAATTCTAATATCAGCTCTACTACTGTATAGTACCGTAATTAATTATTTACCTTTTTTTTATGACTGAATCATAAAAAAAGTTATATTTATCGTATCAATTCCTTCAATAAAATGAAGGAATTTTTTTATTAAACCCCTCGATATGAAGCTAAATATAGCTGTTTTGCCAGGTGATGGCATTGGTCCAGAAGTAACGAATCAAGCAATCAAAGCGCTAGAAGCAGTTGGTGATCGTTTTAATCACTTTTTTATTTTTAAAGAAGCGCTCATTGGTGCTGCAGCTATAGAAAAAACGGGGATCCCATTACCGGACGAAACTTTGGAACTTTGTTCTACCACGGATGCCATATTATTTGGAGCGATCGGTGCACCAAAATATGACAAAGACCCCATGGCCAAAGTACGTCCAGAGCAAGGCTTACTAAAATTGCGAAAGTCATTAGGACTATATGCAAACATTCGTCCTATTAAGGCGTATAATAGTATTTTAAAACGCTCACCACTACGAAGTAAAATTACACGTGGAATTGATATTTGTATTTATCGAGAGCTTACCGGAGGTATTTATTTTGGCAAACAAGAATTAAGCGATGATGGAAAAGTTGCTTCAGATTTATGCCAATATTCTCAAGCAGAAATAGAACGTATTGCGCATCTAGCTTTTAAAGACGCTCAGAAACGTAGAAAAAAACTCACCCTAGTAGACAAAGCCAATATTTTGGAATCATCGCGATTATGGAGACGTGTAGTAAATGATCTAGCATCCCAATATCCCGAAGTTGAAGTTAAATACATGTTTGTGGATAATGCAGCATCCCAACTTCTTAGAAAACCAAGTCAATTTGATGTGATACTTACCGATAACATGTTCGGAGATATTTTGTCTGAGGCTGCCAGTGTTATTGGAGGCTCTATAGGTATACTTCCCTCCGCCTCTATTGGAGAACGTTTCTGCATGTTTGATCCTTTTCATAGTTCTTTTAACAAAGCCGCAGGAAAAGGAATTGCCAATCCCATAGCAGCTATACTCTCTGCAGCGATGCTTTTAGAACATTTTGACCTGATAGAAGAAGCCAAGGCCGTGCGAACTGCTGTGGAAAAAGCCTTAGAACTCAACTTAACAACCAGAGACTTAAACAAGGAAAAACCTTTTACTACAGAAAAGGTAGGGGATTTTATTGGCGATTATATTCGAGAACCTCAGGAAGGCAACATCAATTACTACAACATTTATATGGGGCAGTCTACTATCATATAAAAAAACTATTATTTATAATAAATCTTCATAAATCACGTTATCTGATTTAAAATATTGATTTTTAATGTTTTAATAATTTTAAAAAATAAAAATTAACATTTTATTTACGTTTTTACCGTAATTAATTTACATTTTATTTTGCGTAAACCGTAAAAAATTCTATATTTGTTATGCAATCATAATGAAACCTACAACGGTATAACCCCCTAGATTATTTTTTATCTCTAAAGACTTTACGCCCCTCCAAGTAAAGTCTTTTTTTTATTATATAATAGCAAAACTATTTGGTTACTAGCTCAATACTAGTACTCCAAGTAGTTTTGTCTTTTCCTTGATTGCGCATAGCACCCGTTTTTATGGTAACCGATGTATCATCCAAGCCTGGAGGAAATAAAAAAATGGCACCTAACAAAATTTCACTCATTGGGATTTCAAGATAATTTCTAAGTTCTAAATTTCTTAATTGTCCGCCTGACGACCAATAA
>CAZYRG010000054.1:11762-16279 GCA_964650425.1 uncultured Flavobacteriaceae bacterium | reverse complement strand
AAATCAGGATAGGATTTGGATACAACTTCAGCATCTTCGATAATTAGACTTGTACGAAGCGCCAATGGTGCAAACGCCATTGCCATGCGATGATCATTATAAGTAGCTATTGCAACTCCAGAATGAATTCCTGTAGCTGGCGTCAGCGTTAATGTATCATTTGTAATAGTAACAGATCCTCCTAATTTCTCTATTTCTGTTTTGAGTGCTTCTAGACGATCTGTTTCTTTGATCTTTAAAGTGTGTAGACCTGTTAGGTGACATCCCAAGCCTAAGCCAAAGCAACTTACAGCAATAGTTTGAGCAATATCAGGTGAATTAGAGAGATCTAATGCTTCATTTGCAAACCAGTTAGTATCAGGTGCTGTTATTTTTTCTAAAGTAATCGTATCGTTTTGATAGGTCGTTTGTACACCAAAGTGTTTATAGATCGTTGCCAAAGCGGCATCTCCCTGATAGCTGTTTTGTTTGTAGCTCCCCAAGGTGATTTTTGCATTTTTTGACAAAGCTACCAAACTATAGAAATAGGAAGCCGAACTCCAATCTGACTCTACTGTTACGGTCGTATCTGTAACATTACTTTGTGATGGAATACGAATAACATTATCAGCATAACTCCCAACAACCCCAATATCTTTGAGCAAACTCAAGGTCATTTTGATATACGGCACCGAAGTCACCTTACCTTCTAGTGTTATCTCCAGACCATTTGATAGTGTAGGCGCAATGAGCATTAATGCCGATATGTACTGACTACTCACATTGGCTTGCAATGCTACCGTACTTTTTTCTAATTTTTTTCCAGAAATTCGAATTGGCGGGTAACCTTCATTTTCTTCATAGGAAATTTCAGCCCCTAACTGACGAAGCGCGTCTACAAGAATTTTTATGGGGCGTTCTTTCATTCGTTTGCTCCCTGTCAGCACCGTTTCTCGCCCTGATTTTGCAGCAAAATAAGCAGTCAAAAATCGCATTGCTGTTCCCGCATGATGAATATCTACTAGCTCATCCGTACTCGCCAATGCTTTTTGCATCAACTCAGAATCATCACTATTAGACAGGTTTTTGATTGCAATCTGTGGATATAATGCTTGTAGAATGAGTAATCTATTGGCTTCACTCTTTGACCCTGTTATTTGTAAAGTAGCATTTTGTAATGCTGTACTGTGTTGTAATTGCAAATTCATCAGAAACTTACTGTTTTCTTTTTAGTTCTTTTCGATATTTCCCGTAGGCCATCCACATTCCATAAAATGTTCCTCCTAACAACCTAGAAAGAAGAAAATATTTCCATTTTCCTTCTCCAAAATTAATTTCGACAAAGGTGCTAAAATCTAACCTTAAAAACGAAATAAAGTATTCTAAAATAAATATGATGGCTAAAAAAAGCCCCCCCATCTTGAATACACTCCACCAATAGGCTTTAGTTTTGAAGATATTAGTTGCCATTACTATTTGAGTTTCTCATTATTATGATGGCGATCGTGATCTCTTTTGGTCTTGATATCCAACTTTTTATTAAATGCCTCTTCGAGGTTCACTCCGGTCTGATTGGCTAAACACAATACCACAAAAACAACATCTGCCAATTCTTCGCCTAGGTCCTTGTTCTTATCACTTTCTTTTTCGCTCTGCTCTCCATAGCGTCGTGCTATGATACGGGCCACCTCACCTACCTCTTCGGTAAGCTGTGCCATATTTGTTAACTCATTGAAATAGCGAACACCGTGATTCTTGATCCAATCATCTACGGCTTTTTGTGCATTTTGGATATCCATACCACAAAACTAGAGCATTCTTTCACAAAAACCTACACCTTTTTCAACACCACCTGCTCGTTTTCTTTCGCGATAACTTGATTAAAGAATTCTTTTAAAGTCTTATAATAAGATGTCATAATAAGGGGAGACGAAATGGTTTCACTAACGCGTAATTGTATTATTCCTGGAGTAGCATTTAATTGATACGTAAATACTCCCATATTTTCTGGTAATTTAAACGCTCCATTTTTCGGCACTTCTGAAACGGCATACCCTTCAGGAATTTTGATATTTACCATATAATTATTAGAATACCCGTACCCAAAATCCACTGGATATTTACGCTCGTCTGATTTAAAAACATTCTCTGTATCTTTCAAGAATAATAAGGGAGAGAAGAAAATTTCGTCTCCAATAACTTCTGCTTGATTTTGCGCTTCAAAACCAAACTGCTCTGTAATACCTTTTCCAAATTTTTTGAGGCCTTTATATTCATAATCTTCAATAGTGGTTAATTCAAACTTTTCTTGAATCCTTTTACTAAGACCCTCTTCATCTTCCTGAGCGTATTTATTTCTGAAATTATACGCCAAGTATTCTTTTTGATTGCATCTCACTTTGCCTTTTACTGTTCCTTCTTCATCAATCTCACATTGCACTGTAAATTGTGATTTCGACGGTTTTTTTGTCCTAAAGTCTACCGTTTGTACTGCTCCTGATTTTGCTATAAGCTTTCCATTTCCATGTCGTACTCTTGCAGGTAAAATATTAGGGGCGCTCCAAGCATCGGATGCATCGAGGTATATCACCTTATTATCGTCAAATTTGACACGACAAACCACATCATCAAAACCGTCTATGGTTGGGAATAACGAAATTACTTTTCTTGTAGACCCAACCAAAACCATATCCACGTCTAATTTGGCATACTTGAGCATAGCAGCTAACATCAAATTAACATCTGCACTATTCCCTGTTCCTTCTTTGTACGCTTTTTTTACACCTTTACCGGACCACAGCGATAAGCCGTCATTCCATTTGACTTTTTGCTTAACAAAATCAAAAATCTTAGCTGCTTTTTCTTCTGGAACCGTTACTCCAGCTAAAAGTTGATCTACATCTTCTTTGAAATAACTGTTTTTTGACAATTCTCCTCCAAAACTAGAGCTTTCAAAAACGCGCTTTGCAACATCTTCCCATGTAGTTGCATAATGTTTGGTCGATCCATCTCCATATTTGACATACGATAACTCAAACGTAACTGCAGAAATATAGTTTTTGGTATTTCCTGAATAGGGTTCTTTTTTGAAAGGAGGTACACCATTGGCATAAACCTTAAACTTATTTACCTTATTATCATATCGTTGCCCCTCAATCACCAAACTCCCGTTAACGGTAGTTTCTTGAAGATTTACTGGCAAGTATCCAGAAGTGAATTTTCTAAAATTAAAATACTCTACCGCAGCGAGCTCGGCCTCCATTTTTACAATAGGGATATAATCTTGCAAAACGATCCTACCTACATTGGCTAAAAAAGGAGATCGAATTTTATAACGATATTCAATTACTGCTCCTTCTTGCAATTTTGGAAGGGTAAATTTTACTTGATTTCTATGCTCAGAATACTCGCTTTTAAAAATACTTTCCTTCCCCATTTTGGTTTTTTCTAAAGTACCATTGACCAAATTATAGGTAGTCGCTTTTAATGAAAGTACTTGTTCTTCATCAGAACCATTTTTATACAAATCGACAACATAGGTGCCATAATTAAAGCCTTCTTTTTTATACAGCTTTATTCTTTTATGCACCTCTTTCACCAGCTCAAAACCTTGAGAAGATGTATATTCATAGTAGATTTTATTTTTACAGTACAAAACCGCTGCATTTATCGTGGTGTCTTTTGCAAACGATTGTTGCTGGAGTTCTTCTATTGAAACTTTTCCGAAATCATAATTTTGTGCATGTATTGCACCGAAAATCAAACTTAAAACAATTAGGGAGTAGACTTTTTTCATTTTAATGTACTTAGGTATTATGTGTAAAATTTAAAAAAATTGGAGGGGTTTATAATTTACTCAATACAATTTTTGCATGATCCGCTTTCTTGATAGTTTCTCTAAACTGTCGATAGGCTTCATAATCATCTTTCGAAAACTCCCCTTCATTAATTTGTAAGGTTCGTTTATAGGTTAGTGTCGTTTCTGTTGATTTTGTTACCTCACATTCATAAATTCCATAAGGAGTTTCAATTTTTTTAGGTTCAGGGAGTGTCCCTGCTTGATATCCTTCGGGAAGTTTAATTTCGTAAACATCCGTATCGATATAGCCTCTTGCAATTACCAAAGGTGTTTTTCTATCCTCATATTTTGGCAAACTAGTATATTCTCTATTAAAAAAATTAGGATTTATTAATAAGCGACTACCTGCCTTGCTGGCATACCTTTCAAGTCTAAGGTCGACCTTCTCAGTAAAAACGATTTGTTCTTTATCATTCTGAAAATTCAATTGCGTTAATTGAACGCCGTTCAAATAATCCCAGTAATTTTTATAATACAATTCTCGATCTCTTTTATCCTTTTTTGGAACCCTATAGCGTTGTGCATATTGTGTGCCCTTGGATTTCATAGTCACCTTGGCATTAATCGATTGGTCATCACGAATAGTAATCATTGCTTTAGTATTCAAGGTATTTTCTGATACCGGATATTTCTTAGTATGTTTGATTACACCTCCTTCTGGAGTCAAAACCAATACATC
>CAZYRG010000054.1:0-11662 GCA_964650425.1 uncultured Flavobacteriaceae bacterium | reverse complement strand
GATATTTCTTAGTATGTTTGATTACACCTCCTTCTGGAGTCAAAACCAATACATCACGATCGTCTGTAAAACCTGCGATGAAATTAAATGGTGAATCTTGACTGGTACATTCCAACCATAGGTCTTGTTCCCCATCTGGTACATTTAAAATCACGTGATTTCCTTGCATGGAGGCAAAACTGCTATCAATACTTTTTTTGGAACTGCGGCTGCCATATACAACACTATAATAGGCAGGAATATTCTGAGAATCCAATAAAGCTTTTGTGTAATTTGACAAGGCTTTACAATCCCCATACCCTAACTTATCTACATCACTTGCTTGCATCGGCACCCAACCTCCAATACCCAACTGCACACTAACATAGCGTGTTTTGCTTTGTACATATTGATAAATTCGTTTTGTTTTTTCTGTTGTGGTTTGAGCTCCTTCTAGTAATGTTTTTACTTTATGTATTGTTTCTTGTGGCAATTCCCCTTTCCCAGTGACTAAATTATCAAATTGCCATTTCCCAAATGATTGCCAATCCGCCCCTTTTCCTTCTACGCCAAACAATGAAAAATTATCTAAGGCAACCAAAACCCTTGGCATTCTAGTGGTCAATGGAGCACTATTTCTTTCTTTCAAAATAGCTGGGATTTTTTCTATCGTATACGTTAATTTGCTTTCTGAGCGATCTGAAACGATTGTAAATTCAGAAAAATTACTTTCTTTATATCTGAAAGGTATTTTATTTGGATTCAAAAATTGGTACGTAGATTTTTCTATACTTACTTTATAATCATGAATTGGAAACCACGAAGGGATAAAAATCGAACTATTACGTGTTAATTCACTTTCATAAGCAATAGTATATGGATAACTTGTAGGAGTATGATCAATATACTTCACTCTGCTATCTGTAACTAAACTAAAACCATCCGAAGCGCTATGGTCTTCAAAATCTCCCTTTCTATATTTCTTTACCTCAACACCTAAAGCATTATAAATTACAGCTTCTTGTTTTTTAATTTTTGTTCCTGAATTATAATAATCATAAGTGTCTGCGAAACGATCTCCTTTTTTGTTTAAAATAGTGACAATCAATTTGCGTTTGTAGGTAACAGAATTAATAGAATTGACCTCTACAATAAGGTCATAAGATCGCATTACTGCATTCGCATTCGTGGTCAATGCAGAATCCAATGCAATTGCTTGCAGCTGCGTTATATCTTGTCCAAAAATAGCTGTTGATAAGCTAATGCTGCATAGCAGCACTGCTAGAAGTACTTGTTTCATCATTTTGGGGGTATTATTTATTCTTTATTTTTTGTATCGATACAAATCGTAACAGGACCATCATTCAAGAGTGCTACCTTCATATCGGCGCCAAAAACACCTGTTCCGACTGACTTATCCAATTCTTTTTCAAGCTGTTCGACGAACTGTTCATACAAAGGAATGGCAATTTCTGGTTTTGCCGCCTTGATATAACTAGGGCGATTGCCTTTTTTAGTACTGGCATGCAAGGTAAACTGGCTCACCACAATCGCATCGCCTCCACTATCTAATATACTTTTATTCATAACTCCGGTCTCGTCTTCAAAAATTCGTAATCGACTAATTTTTCCCGAGAGCCATTGTATATCTTCTATGGTATCATCCAGTGCAACTCCTAACAAAATTAAAAGCCCATTCTGAATAGATGCAACCGTTTTATCATTAACAGTTACAGAAGCTTCGCTAACGCGTTGAATGACTGCTCGCATATGTTAGTGTCTTTTTTGCACGATTTGTTACAAGGCTTCGTAATTATTTTTTCGATAATGTTGATTTTCGTCTTCGCCTTCTAGGATTTGCAGATAACTTTTATAGCGAGACCAAGCTATTATTCCTTCTTCTAGCGCTGCCTTTACAGCACATTTGGGTTCTTTGACATGGAGACAGTTATTAAATTTACAGGCTTCTTTCAATTCAAAAAATTCTGGAAAGTAATCTCCTAATTCTTCTTTATCAATATCCACTACACCAAAACCTTTTATACCAGGCGTATCAATAATTTGTCCTTCAAAACTAAGATCATACATTTCTGCAAAGGTAGTCGTATGTTGTCCCTGCTTATGTTGATCACTAATTTCTGCAGTTTTTAGTGCCAAACCAGGTTCTATTGCATTGACCAAAGTTGATTTTCCTACCCCACTATGTCCAGAAAACATCGTTACTTTACCTTTCATCAACGCCTTAACCTTATCAATATACTGTCCTTTTTTGGCAGAAATACCGATACACTCATAACCGATAGTGCGGTATAATGCGGCCAAGTATTTGACCTCATCGGTTTCCTCTGGTGTATAGGTGTCTATTTTATTAAACAGCAATACTACTTTGATACTATACGCCTCTGCGGTCACCAGAAAACGATCAATAAACGTAGTAAAAGTGGGAGGGTTATTCAGCGTAACCATTAAAAAAGCGACATCGATATTCGCAGCAATGATATGTGTTTGCTTGGATAAGTTAACAGATTTTCTGATAATATAATTAGTACGGTCGTGAATATGATGTATCACTCCAGTCTCCACATCATTGGTCGTTTCTAGTTTGAAGTCCACACGATCTCCTACCGCTACAGGATTCGTGCTTTTAATTCCTTGTAATCGAAATTTCCCTTTGATACGACACTCGTATACTGTGCCCTCATCAGATTTGACATGGTACCAACTACCTGTAGATTTGTATACGACTCCTGTATGCATAGCACAAAGATGCAAAATTTAGTTAATGAACCCATAAAAAAAGACCGTCTAAATACTTTTAGACGGTCCCTTATTATACTGAACTCATTTAGACTTTTCCCTTTTAAGCGAAAAGTTTAAATGAGTTCACTATTAAGTATTACATGAACTAGTAAAACTTTGATCTGCTATCCTCAATTTCTGCAGCATCCTTTAATGCTTTCAACACTTGAGAATCCACAGCATTTACACGATCTGTAGTCGCTTTATTTGCAAAGCTCTTATAATTATCGAGTGGCTTAGCTTCTGTTTTACCTGTCAGCTCTATAACATACACGCCTTTTTCTCCCTGGATTGGCTTAGACACCTTTCCTTTTTCTAAACCAAATGCCGTACCTACTACTTTTGGTTCATTTCCTGCCCCACTGATCGTTGGATTTTTCAATGTTAAAGATGCCGCATTTTTTACAGTTACATTTTGGCTCTTGGCCATTTCGTCAAGTGTTACTCCACTAAATGCTGCAATAATTTGTGCTGCTTTTTTCTCGTTCAGCAATTTTGCTTCAACCGTAGATCTTGCGTCTGCTGCGCTTGACAAACCTTCTTTAGCACTAGCAGTTAATTGTACCACAGCAAAACCATCTTTTACCTGAAAACGTTTAATATCTCCCACTACTCTATCCTCTTCAAAAGCCCACTGCACGATCGCACGTTGACTTTGTAAACCTGGAACAAACTCATCCAAGGCTTTGATTTTATTTACTGGTTTTACCTCGTAGTTATCTGCTTTTGCAGTTTCTGAAAAATCACCTTTACCGGCAGTCATTTCAAAACGCGTAGTGTTTTTGTACACTGTATTAGAGGTCTCTTCACTTACTTCTATTTTTTGTGCTACAGTAGCAAGTTTAATAGCTTTTTGTTTGTTTTTTTGATCTTCGATCGATATGATGTGATATCCAAATTGTGTCTCTACAATATCCATATCACCTACATTATTCTCAAATGCATAATCGTTAAAGGCTGGTACCATTCTACCCGGAGTAAAATAATCCAAATCTCCACCTTTATCTTTATTAGAACTATCAGCAGAATATTTTGCAGCTAGATCTGCAAACTTCGACTTGCTTCTTTTTACCACAGAAAAGATACTGTCTGCCAACACTTTTGCTTGCTCTTTGGTTCTTGTAGAATCTGTTTGCGTTTGTAATCCTTTCCAAGAAATCAAAATATGACTTGCTTTTACCGAATCTGGCATTTGCTTGTGCGCAATTACCTTAGACAATTTTACATACTCTCCATCTTTATAGGGACCATAAGTACCCCCAACAGGAATATTATATAAAGTATCTGCTACTGCAGTCGGTAAATCTTTTTTAAATAAAAACTTATCCTGAAACTTAATTGTCGAGTTTTCGTTAATAAAAGACTCATAATTCGTAACTGTTTTTAACCCTGCTAAGGTATCCGTAGTTTTACTCGACTTATTATATTCCGTTCTAGTATCTAATAATGCTGCAACTGTTTTCTTTAATTCATTTTCATCAGCTGTACTAGGTTCTTCTTTAAAAAACACATATTGGATGTCTCTTGTCGCCTCTGCCTTAAAATCTTTTGCATGATTTTTCACATACGCATTAATATCACTATCACTAATCGTAATTGTAGAATCTACAATACTTGTATACGGAACTTGTATGTACTTAATACTTGCTTTGTCATTTTCCGCTTTATACGCAAATTCTCCTTCTTTTAGCGTCGCACTAGCAGATGCCTTGATCATATTAAAATATTCTTGCTCCTGGGCAGTTCTAGCAATACTACTTTTAAAATCATCCCATTGTTGTTGAGCTTGCTTATTACCTTTGATCGAGGTAACATACTCTCGCACCTTAGCAACATCAAATATTCCCGCTTCATTTTGGAATGTTGGATTGCTACTTAGATTTTTTTCTAGTAATTGTTGTACTTGATCGTTACCTACAGTCAATCCTAATGTTTCAAACTGCTCACCAAGAACAATACTGCGTACTTCTTGATCATACACATAATTAACTGCTCTGAGTGAAGAGCCGTTTCCAAAGCTTCTTGATGCAGCACTTACTTTCCTTGCAAAGTCTTCGCGTTTGATCTCTTCACCATTAACTGTAGCAATGGTATTTTGTGATTTTTGTGAGCTAAACCCTCCATTTCGTAATACATCTGCAAGCACAAAAGAAAATAGCGCTAATGCAATGATGACTATAAGGAAAATAGAGCGTTGTCTGATTTTATTTAAAACTGCCATAGTGTAGTCTGTGTTTTGATAATATAGTGGGCGAAAATAGCATTTTATTCCTAAATAAACCAGTAAAAATTCTGAATTATGAATTCATTAAATAGGTTTTGGGTATCGGGTATTGGGTTTCTGGTTCTGGAGACTCGGTTTTAAAACAAAACATGTTGAAATTTCAATTCTAAAAAACCAATAATCGGGATCAGTCTTCTATCTCTACAATTTTCAGCTCTACCAATTCGATTTTGGTATTGGTCGTTTCCATAATATGCAGTTCAAATTCATCAATGGTTACAATATCTCCCACTTCTGGAATCTCTTCGGTATGATTTACAATAAGACCTCCTAATGTCTCATAAGTTTCACTTTCTGGAAGTTTAATCTTATAAGTTTCATTAATATAATCCACCTCCATACGGGCCGAAAAACGGTAGTGCTCGTCAGATAATTGTTCTTCTATCAATGCAATGGAGTCATGCTCATCTTCAATTTCTCCAAAAAGCTCTTCTACAATATCCTCTACCGTAACAATACCACTCGTACCCCCATACTCGTCAATGACTACAGCAATACTTTTATTTTTTTTGATCAAAGTATTCAAAACATCTTTGACATACATTGTTTCTGGAACAAGCTCAACAGGCAACAATATTGATTTTAGATTTTTGGGCTTTTTAAACAATTCAAAAGCATGGATATACCCGATAATATCATCGATCGTTTTATTGTACACCAAAATCTTAGAAAGCCCTGTCTCTACAAACAAATTATTCGCCTCTTTAGGCGTCTGAAACAAGGAAACAGCCACAATCTCCGTACGTGGAATCATCACTTCTCGTGCTCGCACGTCCGAAAATTCTAAGGCATTTTGAAAAATCTGAATTTCTGTATCAATCTCATCATCATCTTCTACCGTCTCCATTTGTTCACTGATATAATTACCTAGTTCTGTTTTGGTAAAATACAATTGCACTTCATCCCCCTCCGTTTTGAAAAAACGCTTGAGCACGAAATCCGAGATCCAGATAACAAACCAAGAAATTGGCGAAAATATTAAGTAAAAAACATAGGCCAGTACTGCAAAAATCTTTAATAAGGAATTCGCGTAGATCTGAAAGAATACTTTGGGAAGAAATTCTGCAGTCAAAAGAATTACTAGTGTAGATATAACAGTTTGCGTAACCAAATTCAGGTCCACGAGCAAATAATCAATAAATCCCCACTCAGAAACACCAACCAAGGTCTCGAACCAGTTCATCAGTAAGTCTCCCATAAAAAGACCATACATTACCAATGCAATATTATTACCCACCAACATGGAAGCAATAAATTTAGAAGGCTTAGCCGTTAGTTTACTTAATACTGTAGCAAGAAAGCCTTTTTGCTTTTTTTCTATTTCAATATGAATCTTATTGGAAGAAATGTACGCTATCTCCATTCCCGAAAAGAAGGCAGATAATGTTAATGACAATAAGATGACAAGAATTTCCATTAGCGGTCCTTCTGATTAGCAGTAATTTTTTTTCGGAAGTTGCGTTTGAAAAAGAACATGAATAATGCTATCACAGCAAAGAATAAATAAAGATATCCTTTTTTACCTTCTGTACCCCAAATAGCATAAGCCTCATACAAAAAGAAGACAAAAGCCGCCAGGTACACATACTCAAAAAAACGAAAAAACTTAAACATTTTATTCTTTTAAAAATTGCACACCTACATTGGTGCGAGAACTAAAATTAGTAAAATCTTGATTAGTATCAAAGCCGTGTCCGTCATTAAAAGATCCATCAGGAAAGGTCGCTTTATAAGAACTATCGGTAAACATCCAACTTTGGCCTTGGTCCCAATATAACTGAGGCGCTTCTAGATGAATACTATCGCTAGTCAAAATATCTACATTACCTCGTAAATCAACAATACCAGTATTCTCATATGCAATGCCATAATTGGCAGTTACCACGGTTTTCTTATTTTCTTTTGTTTTGTCAAAAATATCCAAAATTAATCCATCAGGAAACTCACGATATCCCACCTCTCCACTTGTAAAGTCCAATACTGTTGCAGCTACAAGCACTGCGGTAAGCCGACCAGAATCCGTATATTTTAACTGAATTTCTTTTCCAACGGCATCGGGAGCACCTACAAAATCAAATGGCGCTTCTTGTGTATTTCTTTTTGAATTGCATGAAAAAAACAATGTCACAGCAAATGCCGTGACAATGTTTATAATGATATAATGCTGTTTGGATAGCATATAATTTAACTATGATTTATAGTGAAGGAACTTTTACAGATTCTCCAATCCAACAACCGATTTTGATCAATTTTCCTTGCGCACCTTCTTTGAATACATCTGCCTTTGATGGCGCTTTTGCTCTAAAGTTAGCTGCTGCTTTTGAAGCATTTGAAGAAACCGAAGGATCAACTCGTCCTGCTTTATTTGCATAGTTCGCAGCTAACCAATATACTGCTCGCTTATTAAACACGCTATCACCACAATTATTTGCACTAGATGCAATCATATTTGCAATTTGCAAATACGCCACTCCTAAAGATGGTTTTTGCTGCAATGCTTTCTTATAATAACTTCTTGCTTTCCCGTAGCTTCCTTTTTTCTTATAGTTACTAGCAATTGTATAATACACTTTTGCCTTATCACTTTTGTTTGTTTCTAATTCTGCCGATTGATTATAATAATCCAACGCTACGGAAGCCTTACCATCTTTTTCCGCCAATCTACCTAAATATAATGCAGATTTTGCAGAAGGCTCCAATTTATGCTGTGATTCTACCAACTTAAAGAACAAAGGATCGTCTGTACATTCTTTGGCATACATTCTACGTGTTGCTCTTTTTACCCATTCGATATCTCCTTTTTTGGCACCAAACTGTCCATTATATAAAGGAATTAAGTTATCACAATCAGCTAAGACCCCTAATTTTCCATTTACCCCACCTTTAACTTTACTATAAGCCTTCAAGTTAATTTCTGCATTCTTTAATTTCTTAGCTTCTTTCTTTGTTAATGTGGTACCCGCTTCTTCTTTTGCAGTAAGTTCAGAAATCACTTTGGCTTTATCACTTTCTTCACCCTCAATTTTTTCTGTAACCAAATCGTACATATCAAAAACTTCTTGAAGCTCTTTCTTTCCTCCTTTATGAAGATCTACTAATAAAGAAAAATAGGTATACCATTTTTTGGCTCCTTTAAAATTCGCTCCATCTTCCTTGTATGCTTTATCAAAAGACGCAAACTGTTCTTCTTTAGTACCGATCTTATTATCGTACATTAATTGCGCTATATCAGAATACACTGATCCTTTTTTAGTTTTTGCTGGAAAATACTGCATACGTTCTTTGTACAACGTAATCAATTCATTTGCCACCACTTTTTTCTGATCTCCCGACGCTTTCTTCAGTTTTGCTTTTAATAACTTTCCGGTAAATTGATAGGTCGCAACACTATAGGTAGGACATTCTTTACGCACCTTAGCCAATGGCGCTGCTGCTGCTTCATAATTTTTTACTTTAGCATGCTCATATGCTATAGAGGCAGTCGTTTTACAATCTTCACTCACCTGCGCATAGGTGGCTGCAGTTCCGAATGCAATACTTGCTATGGCAAAAATGATCTTGGTTTTCATCTGGTATTTTTTTTGTTGTTAATATCTTAATACTACTTTACATAAATATTATGTAATATAGCATTAGCCTGTTAGTTAGTTAATCGTATTTTCTTTTTATAAACCATCGGTCGTTCAAAGATAATCCTAGAAATATATTTAGAAAATTTTCTTGTACTAAACCTGCATTAGTTGTTCCCCTTCGGCCAACTTCAGCTCCTATATTTATAGTAGAGAATAACCTCGGGACTGGCAAACCTACTCCAAAAGACATGCCAAATTCTCGAACGGGCTCATTATTAATTTCTAAGCCTAATTCTTCTAAACGCATCCCCGCTCTATATGTGATTCTGCTCCAATAACTTGTAAGAGAATTATATTTTGGGATATAATATCCTCCAATACGCGAACCCATTGCATTAGTATACGCTACATTGGGCGCTTGCGTTGACCTAGTACCAAAGTTATTCGCTTGTTGATTTGTTACTTCGGTAGACACAAACCATTTATTTGCCTGACCTAAACCAAAACCTACTGTAAAATTTGTTGGCAAGTTAATATCCCTATCTAACACCACTATATTCTGCACATCAGCGGCATTAACAATTTCTACTCCCTGCCCATCAATACCTGAAAAAGGACCTAGTTGCCTAGTGGTTTTAGCATTAATTCCAGCTTTGGGACTTAACACTAATGAAGCAGTAAGGTCTATTTTTTTAGTCATTTTCGTTTGGTAGGACGCCCCCAAAGTATAACTCAAGCCCGAAAGTTCTGATTTTCGAACATCACGAGATCCTAATTGCAATCCTGAAGCTACTGTAAGAAGTTTGTCCTCTATAATACCAAAATTATACTGCGCTTCTAAACCAATATTTAGTCCCTTTGTAACTTTATAAGCAAGCCCAAGAAAAACACGATTCATTCCTCCAGTACCAGAAAACTGCGATTGCCCATCATCTTCCATAGAATTAATATTGTATCCCACAGCAGTATAAGGCATAATTCCAAAACCTATTCCAAATTTTTTAGCAGGTATACCTATAGCCAAATAATCCAAACTAGTTGCTGAAGTTCTATCCTGATCCGTTTCATTTTTGATAGTGAGTTCTTTTCTGCTTGCACCTATCTCATATGTTGTAAGTTGTAAATTCGCATATGAAGC
Source organism: uncultured Flavobacteriaceae bacterium (assembly GCA_964650425.1). GTDB lineage: Bacteria > Bacteroidota > Bacteroidia > Flavobacteriales > Flavobacteriaceae > Aquimarina. The sequence goes on along the minus strand of CAZYRG010000054.1, from coordinate 1,890 downwards.
CGGGTTTTGTAGATTGATATTTGTTGGATCATTATATGATTTGAGCCCCCCCATCATTCTGCTAGTAGCCGTCCCTCTGAATTTCTGCAAACCACTCCCATAAAACGAATAGGAGGAGGTAGTACCTTCTTGTGCCTGTACGACTATTCCTGTTGTGATGATTACTAATATCACCAAAATTTTTCTTATCATTGACTCTTGTTAAATGCTAATAAGTGATTTAAGCCCTCCAATAAAAAATCAGAGTTGGCAAAGATGGTGTTTTTTAATCTTTTTGACAAAAATTCTGCATCTCCACCGCTTAAAATGACGATTAAATCCGGGTAAGTGTGACAATATTCTGAAATTATTCCATCAATTTCGTGTTGCACCCCATAAATTACTCCAGAATGTATCGCATTATCAGTACTGTTTCCAACGATCTCTTGTGGATTTTGTTGTGTTAATAAAGGCAGGTTTGCGGTAAAATCGTTAAGACTTTTATAGCGCAATCGAATTCCAGGCGCGATGGCTCCTCCCAGATACTCATTTTTTGCATTTTTAAAATCATAGGTAATACAAGTCCCTGCATCAATAATCAGGGTGTTTGCTTTGGGATATTCTACTGCCGCCGCAGCTACCAGTGCAATACGATCGATTCCTAAAGTCGTTGGCGTACTATACAGATTCTGGAAAGGTAATTTAGCCGTATGATCCAAAATAAAAAAATCTACCTTGTCCTGGAGTTCCTGAAATACTTTTGGCAAGATCTTACCTACAGAAGAAATAATCCCTCTTGTCATCAATGGATGCGCCAATTGCAAGTCCCCAAATGTAGTAAGTAATTGATCCTGTCTGATAATTTTTTTAGTCAATATATGGTTCTCTTGGAAAACAGCTATTTTCACAAAAGAATTCCCGACATCAACAATAAGGTTTAAAGGCGATTGCATAGTGTGCAAAAATACAAAGAACTTTTTTTGATTATTTACTTTGCGTATATAAAAAAGGGTGCTATATTTGCACCCGCCTACACTACTTGACAGTTTCATTTAGGAACGGCAAAATGGTAAGGTACCTTAGCTCAGTTGGTAGAGCAACGGACTGAAAATCCGTGTGTCCCTGGTTCGATTCCTGGAGGTACCACATTAAAAATCTCAAGTTATACTTGAGATTTTTTTGTTTAACCTATAATTAAACACTGATTTCACCTGGTACTGTAGTCTAAGAAATAATACAGAATAACCAAACCAATCCTCGCAATTCCTCCCAAAAGTGAGATTTCTGAAGTCCATGCTTCGCCTTTTCCTTTCCACTTTTTATACCCATAGTAACTATCTTTTAAAAGGAAAAAAGCAAATTCAGAAAATTTACCGGCCAAGTTTTCACAATTCCCACTGACCCCAAAACTCAACCGCATCATCCCATCGATTATAATCTTTAGACTTAAAACACTAATTTGTTTGCATATTTACTATTCATATGATCAACTTTTTGAACCAAGACTTTCCTTTTTTTACGGAATACAAAAAAGCGTTGAGGATTATACTGGCTACTTCTAGTCTAAGTTTTCTTTTTACACTGACAATCTCCTCCATTCTTGCGCAGCCTATACCCAAAGCAAGTTCTTTGGCATTTATTATTTTTTTCATGTTTGTAAGTGGAAAAACAACAACAAGAATAGTAGCTCCAATGGTTTCTAAAAATCAATTTTCGGAAAAGAATTGGACCATAAGCAAGGAACTACTATTACTCGTTTTGGAAATACTGCTTGGACTATTTTTTCGTTACTTTTTGTTAATCTTGGTATGGAATGTCCCTAAGGGTATCAATTTAGAAAACACAATCCAGAGCACAAGTACGCTATTTTTAGTCATCCAATTATTTATAATCCCCATCACTGTTTTTATT
>CAZYRG010000053.1:4524-16450 GCA_964650425.1 uncultured Flavobacteriaceae bacterium | reverse complement strand
CTATGGTATCGTATTATACTATGCTTTGTTTTCATAATCAAAAAAATTAAGTGGATAACTAGCTGTAATATAAAGAATTTGAAGGAAAATTACTGTTAAAAACAGTGATTTTTTTCTCTTGATTAATTTTAGATCAAAACAAAATTAAAATAAGAGTGCTGAAAAATACATTTCATGTGATTATAGCTATTCCTTTACAATAATAAATGAAGCTCTGAAACCAGGTGCAATTCCCCATTTACTATCGGTAATAATAATTCCCTTATCATCATAAATTATGAAGTGTCCCGTATTGGGAGCACCTTCTCCATTATTTAAAGCCACAATATCAATTTTATTAAAGCCAGGTGTGAGTTCAAGCTGTACTTTTCTGAATTGACCATGTAAAAATAGTTTCTCTTCTTCAACCTCTTCATTCCTATATATCGCCACCAGATCGCCATCTACAGTTTGATGATCCCTGTACATAATTATTGCATATTCAGATTTGGTATTAAATTCCCCTAAGTACTCATCTCGCTGATATTCTGCAATATTTACAGCTCCTTCTTTACCACCAGAAAAAGCCTTTGGTGGTGTATCTGTTTTATACTCCTGAAGATCGGCGTTCTTTAATGCTTTAACGCGATCAACTTCGGTTGTTAAAGCCCCTGATCCGATAGTGGATTTCATTTGCAAACCACTAGTATTAGGTTTTGATAAACTTGGCGCGGATGTCGAAAAGCTAGAATTCGTATTCGACTTTTGGATATAAGAAGGTGTTTCTTTTGCTTTAATCACCTTAGAATTCATATTTGTTTCTATCTGAGCAACAAGGTTTCCTTGCATTATAAGACCTATAATTACTGTAAACACAAACAACTTCATCTATATCTCTTTTTAATTTATATTAATTGTCATTAAAGCTTCAATAATTATGCCGTTAGAAGCTTTCAATACTTACAAAGAATCAAAAATATTTTTATCATCAAGATGGGTGATTTCTTTGATTCCTAAACGAAATTCCTTTTGTCGCCACATTCTACTAGCCGGATGCGTGACCTGATATTCTTTCTTCACATAACGCGAAAGCTCTTTAGAAATAAAATTCTTAAACATCCTTTTTCCGGCATTAATACAATAATCAAAATTTGATTGCGTAATCATTGCTTCAAAATCTTTATGGTATTTGAGATCGGTCCATCCATAAAACCAGAAATTGAAACGTGTCATTTCACTAACCGATTTTCGTAATAAAAAATGCAACGAGGTCTGATAAGGTACCATTGTATAAAACACCACCTCATACCCTTCTCCACCAACTTCCGTTATTTGATGCATCAATTTATGAAAGGTATTCGTGAAATTTTCATAACTCTTCACAGATAAAGGAGCGCCTGCTTTGAAATCATCTATATAATTAAATTCATTTTTATGAGGCGTGTCTATTATAAAAAGTACTTTTTTATATACTTTGCCTTCTTCTGGCTCTCTCATAACTTTATCCTGCTGAATCCATAATCGCTGCGGTTTTATTATATGAGGCGCTCTAAAAAACTTTGGTTTTACCAACACAAAATCCCCTGTAACTTCAAAAAAGGTATCATCGAAAGAATTAATAGCCTTAAAATCATCTATTTTGAGACTTGTCATTCGTTTTCCCTTTCTATTATATACAGGAATCGTTTCTATATGTGTCATCTAGCGTTAAAAAAATTTGAATTCGCAATTATTTTCCACAAAATTATCTTAAAAAAGCCATGATTCCACTCCCAAAGGGCATTTATCTCAAGAAAAAAAAGTAAGTTTGATTATAATCTTTATGTTATGAAGTATTTAACCCCTGAAATTGCGGCATTATCTAAAGTAAAAACAAGTAAGACCTTATACAAAAAAGGTACCTCTTGTGGAATTTTTCAAGATTTGAATGCAGAAGCTACCCCCTATGTCAAAACAGAAATTACTCCGAGTAAGAAATTATAGAATTCATCTTGGTTCATGGTTTTTTTGAACCTCATTGTTATCAATCTAGTGTATTTAACTTTTCTATAACATCTTCTATACTAGTTATTACCTGTTAAAAAAAACGGTAGTCTATTACGAATTTGTGTCTTTGGTCTAGAATAATGCCCCTTTCACATAATTCTTTGCAATTTTAACAATAAAACGTACAAGGCTATAGTTAATAGGGACAATTAATAGCTAAAACATCAATAATGAAAAAATCAATTAGTTTAGTACTACTATCAGCAGCACTTGTAACATCTTGTGTTTCTAAGAAAAAGTATTTGGCCCTAGAAAGTAACTTGAACGCTACCAAAAGTGAATTGTCAGATACCAAAAGTACGCTCCAAAAAACCACAGTAGCAAAAGAACAATTAGAGTCTAAATATGCTAAGATCGAAGCACGTGTAGCAAACTACAACGCTAAGATCAACTCATTGACAGATAATAAAATGATCAATGTAGATGACGTTGCTGTTATGACTCAAGGTACAAAAGACAAAATGAGTGCCGTGTTAGCAAATGTAGATCCTGCACAATTGGCTGGTGCGCAAACATTAAAAGATTCTATGAATCTAGCTGCATCACATAATTTGAAGAAATCTATTTCTAATTTGGATGAAAACGCTGATGATGTAACTGTAGATATCGATGATACTGTAGTAATGATCTCTGTTTCTGACAAATTATTATTCAACAGCGGTAGTTACCGTGTAAGCTCTAAAGCTAATAACTTACTACAAAAATTAGCTGACGTAATTAACTCTGAGCCAAGTATGGAGGTAATGATCGAAGGACACACTGATGCTAGAACAATCAATACAGCTGTATTGCAAGATAACTGGGATTTGAGTGTAAAAAGAGCAACTTCTATTACTAGAATGCTACAAAACAAGTATAATGTAGCTCCAGAAAAATTAATTGCATCTGGAAGAAGTAGTTACCAGCCATTGACTGAAAATGATACTAAAGAAGGAAGAGCTCAAAACAGACGTACTCGTATTGTACTTGTACCAAATTTAGATCAATTCTATTCTTTGATCACTTCTAACTAATAGAAGTTTTGTTTTAAAAACAATTAAGACATATAAAAAGAGGCTATCTAAACGGTAGCCTCTTTTTTTGTTTGAATATATTATATCATTTAATTATTTCAATTGCTTCGGATCTATTAATTCCTCTTTGAGCAACTCTTTAATAGTAATCTCAGTCATATCACTCTTGAACGCAAATTCATAACGAATATCTACCACATAGGCTTTGAGTCGCATTTTATAATACGATCTTTTCTCCTTTACTTCATTAAAAAACAAAACGGTAATCGGTTTATTAAGGTAGATATACTTAGATATTTGCGCCGATTGTATTGCTACTTGACGTACACGATCGGTATCAATTGTAATAGGCAGATAGATTTCTGCTACCACCTGACAATTAGCTTCGCCTGTATTGGAGTTGGAGACCGATTTATTCATCAATTCGCCATTAGGTATGCTCACTAATGAATCATCAGGTGTTACAATACGTATGGACCGTAATCCAATCTCTACCACTTCTCCATAGTGGCTTCCTGCTTCTATTTTGTCTCCTACTTTGAAAGGACGATCTAATAGAATCATAACACCACCAAAAACATTTTTCAGAATATCTTGGGCAGCAAAACCGACTGCGATACCCAAGGATGCAGAAACCGCTATAAGCGTAGCTGCCGGTGGTTGAAAAACCCCTACAACAATCAATACTAGAATAAGAATCCAACCGAAGATTTTTACAATAGGTATCAATCCTTTAATCGTGATTCGGTGTTTGGCTGACTTTTCTGAAAAGCGTCCTAATACAGAGACCATAAATTGGATCAGAAAATATCCAATGATCAAAAAAATAATTGCCCAAAAAATCTTAGCCACGGAAAAGAATTCCCAAATAGGCGGAGGGCTCTTTAACTCTTTGCCAATTGCAGCTACATCTTGCGAAAAGATATTTGTAGTGATCCCCATAATGCCTAAAAAAAAGAACTTTCGTATCATAGCCTAATGGATAAAGTTTTTACTTTTTAACAAATTCACTATCTGCCTATATAACAACGTGTTAATTAAATAATAATCGTCGTCACGTACCAATAAACCATTTTGACAAAGCGAGTCTAGCATACGCTTTGTTTGTATCTCTCCTAGCTTTGTAAGTTCATTAAGATGGGGTAACTGCAGTCGCTCGTGCAATAGAACACTAGTTAATAAGAATAACTTAGGTGCTGCTATATGCTCCAAAAATGAGAGATCAATCGTTTTTAAAGAACGCATATGTATGGTACTTCCTTCTACCTTGGTAGCAGATCGCAACCAGTACATAAATGCAATTTTAAAATTACTTTTTGCAATTCTGTTGAGATCCTTATGAAATTCGGTTTCGAGCATCTTTTGTTTAACTTGTTCCGTGGCTTTTGCGTATTTTTTGGTCAAATACAATTGTGGAGGCTCTTCAAACCAAAGGTTATAACCACTTACCTTATGCCGCTTGGCAATGGCTTCATTCATGATTTCATCTTTGGTATCATCTATTTGTATGGTTTGCGCAAAAGCTTCTCCAAAAGCAATCGTTTTATCCAAATAATCAAAGGTATACTTCGAACAGGTACACACCCAGAACACCGCTTTATTCGTACTCGATATTAACTCCGAAAGCGATCTCAATGCCTCAAAACCTGCTATTTTTCTAAAATAGAGATACTGCAAATTTTCTAAGACGATTACTTGTTTTTTACCCGAATTAAAAAAGCGTATCCACCCCTCTAACGTATCTATTTGTTGTGAAAAATTTTCATTGAAAAATTCTAACAATCCGTCCGTTGTACAAATGGTTGTATCAACAGCAACGATGGATGTTTTGACCTTAACACTGTTTTTCTTCTTGAAGTAATGAAATATCGAGGTTTTACCTGCTCCTTTTTCTCCAATCACTATTACGGATGCAAATCGTTTTTTTTGCCAATTCTCAAAAGCAGTTGTCAACAATTTAATCTTTTGCATATTACCCACAAAAAAGGAATCATTATGTAGCGTATCTGATCGGAACAAACGTTGATACACAAATGGTAATTGCTGCATCGACTGTTCCGCTTCTAGTAAAAAATCCGACAGCTCACTAGAAATAGCGCCATGCCGACTTAGTATTCCCAAACGCATCATCCGTTCTAAAAACCACTCTTTAAATCGGTTAAAATGAAATTTTACAAACCCAATTGCTAGCGGAATTGCAAAAATGATATTCTTTTTAATTTTTTGCTTAATTGCCTTACTCTTTTCAACAGACTTCGCCTTGGCAATAGCCAAACGTATGGCAAGAATATTCTCGTTTTTGGTAAAGTCAAATAATGTTGTGGTGAATTGAGCTAGAGGCTCCTCTAATGGCTCACGAATAGTAGTTTCAAAAACAGAAAATTGCTCTTTTATTGTTTCTAGTTTTTCTTGTGAACGTTTCAATCCGTCCAAGGCTATTGTTTTTGCTTCCTCCAATTGTTTGTTTTCTGCAAAAATTTCCATGGCGGATTCCAGACTAAATTCCGCTACCTGTCCCAAACTATTAATTTGTTGGATTTCCTCATTCAATGCCATAGCCATAGCCACCTTGGTTTCATTGATTTTTTCTAAAAAAGAGGGCCAACCTTCATAACTAATCAATTCATAGGGAGAAATATAATTGATCGCTGAAGCTGAAGATGGCAAGGCATAATCTGTATCCTCTGCAATAATACGTTTTTTAGAAACCTGCTCCAATAACCCTTGCATCGTCCTGTCAAAATCATTGATCACTCGAGTAAAACCTTGTGTCGCTACTACTTGATTAATATTTGCAATAACCTGATTGGTCAGGTTTTTTCTAAGCTCTTTGAGCTCTTTCCCCATTGCGGGTCGTAATTGATCTGGATCCTCTATTACTTCGATATTTTTATGACACGAAGCCTGATATTCCTCTATGCGACTTAGCTCCTCCACCACGGTAGTAGAACGCTCTACAATTTCTTGTTGTAATTGATGGTAAGCATTTTGAGTTTTATGAATAAGACTATAAATCTCCAAATCAATATCCCAATCGTCTTTTAGAATTGCAAAAGTATACCCCCAGCGTTTTGTCTTTTTGTCTAATTCTTGTGTAGTTTCTGCAATAACTTCCTCTATCGTAGTGGTTGAAAATCGACGATTTGGGAGTTCAAATGTGCCCGACCGATCTAATGCATTAACATACTGTTGTTGAATGATTGCACAAACCTCTTGTAGTTCTTCCGATACGTTAGTTATTTTCTCTTCCAACAAGGCTACTTGTTCCGCTATAACAGTCGTATTATCTGAAAAATCTAAAGTGACTCCTTCTTTTATAAATTTTTGAATCTTTTCATCTATCCCTTTGTCAAAATCCCAAAAGATCACTGTAGACTTAGTAATTTCACTATTTATCGTATCAAATAACGGTATAATTGCTTCTGGTAGTTTAGCCTCATAATAAACACGAGTGATATTTTGTAATGCCACTTGCTGTAACGCATTCTGAAATGGTCTTGAAGACCTCCCCGAAATTTTTCTACCTATGTTCTTTATACCATGTGGGACTCTGGACAATCCATGAAATAATCTCTTGAAAGCTTTACCAAATTTAACCCATTTTGTATCCGTCGATACTACATTGTAACGATCAACACTTTGGATATTTTTTACTGTTTTGTCTAAACTCCCAATATAGGTTGCTATCGCTGTTTTATATTCTTCAAAGTGAAAACGTTCATTTTGCTTAGATAAAACTTCAAAACGTTCTTGTAACAAGCCAGAAATTCGTTCATTATACGTAATAAAAGCGCCTAAGGCTTCAGAAATCGTTGCTTCAGAAACGGTATTTCGTAAATCTGTTTGTGATTTACCAATAGCTTTCAAAAACAACTGTTGTTCTTTTAACTCAGATATGACTTGAGGAATCAACTGTTTTTGAACAATCGCTAAAAGCGTTGTTTGTAGTGTTTCTTTATTGATCATCGGCTGGAAACTGGCTAGTGTTTCTTAATTTAAATTCGTGTTAGAAAGGTGTTTTACACTAATTTAAATAAAAATTTAACAGAAAAAGTCTTAGAGCATTAAATTTATCTATAGATAATCGTTGAAAAACACTTTTACAAGTTTTTCTGAAAATAGTATCAAAAACAAAAACCCCACTTTTGGTGGGATTTTTATTCAAATATTTTTTAAACCTAGCGCTATATCAAACTGGTTTAATACTATAATTAAATCTGATTAAAGCGTTGGCAAATCACCTTCACCTTTTAATGGTAAATTGGAGTGTCCCATCAAGTATTTATCTACATAATGTGCCGCTTGTCTACCTTCAGAGATCGCCCAAACGATTAAGGATTGCCCTCTACGCATATCACCCGCAGTAAATACATTAGGTACATTCGTTTGGTAAGCGCCTTCTGCCGCTTTGTAATTAGAACGACCATCTCTTTCCAAACCTAATTGATCTGCTATAGTTCCCTCTGGTCCTGTAAACCCAAGTGCTAGCAATGCTAAATCACAAGGCCATGTCTTTTCGGTACCTTCGATTTCTATAAGCTTTGGACGCTCTCCGGGGATCATCTCCCACTCTACATTTACAGTTTTCAAAGCAGTCAATTTACCTTTCTCATCAGTGACAAATTCTTTAGTATTGATGAGCCAGTTTCTTTCTACTCCTTCTTTATGAGAAGAAGACGTTTTTAACTGTAGTGGCCAATGCGGCCATGGTGTTTTTGGTGAACGATGTCCAGGAGGCTTTGGCATGATTTCAAAATTCACGACGGATTTTGCTCCATGTCGATTCGATGTACCAATACAGTCAGAACCCGTATCTCCACCACCAATAACGATCACATTCTTATCCGTTGCTAATATTTGATCTTTTATTTCCTGTCCAAACACTACTTTGGTCTGTTGTGTCAAGAAATCCATTGCTTGTACAACACCATCGGCATCGATTCCCGGTGTTGGTAAACTTCTTCTTTCGGTAGCTCCACCACAAAGTACAACAGCATCAAATTCTTTGAGCTTTTCTACCTCATAATTCACCCCAACATTTACATTGGTTTTAAATACAATCCCTTCTGCTTCCAAAATAGCTACTCGGCGATCGATGATCTCCTTTTCCATTTTGAAATTCGGAATTCCATAACGTAATAATCCTCCGATAGCATCATCTCTCTCAAAAACTGTTACGGTATGCCCTGCTCTATTCAATTGCTGTGCTGCAGCCAATCCAGCAGGCCCAGAACCTACAACAGCAATTGTCTTATCGGTTCTAATTTTTGGTTGCTGTGGTTTGATCCAACCTTCTTTAAAGGCGCGCTCCACAATATTTTTTTCAATATTCTCGATCGAAATAGGATCATCTATAATGCCCAAAACACATGCTTGTTCGCAGGGTGCTGGACATAAACGTCCCGTAAACTCCGGGAAATTATTCGTTGAATGCAGAATCCAAGAAGCTTTTTGCCACTCTCCCTGATGCACCATATGGTTAAAATCTGGAATCAAATTCCCCAGTGGACATCCACTATGACAAAATGGTATTCCACAATCCATACAACGAGAGCCTTGGGAAGTAATTTCTTCTTCGCTCAAGGGTACCGTAAATTCTTTATAATCCTTTACACGCTTTTCTACAGGCGTATACGATTCGTCTATTCTTTCTATTTCTTTAAAACCAGTTGTTTTTCCCATCTTATGCTATAATACTAGTTTAACGCTTCTACCATTTCTTCCTCTGTCTCTAATCGCTTTAATGCGGCCTTATATTCTGTCGGCATGATGCGAACAAAATGGCTCAAACTCTTGTCCCAATCTTCTAATAATCTGGCACCAAGCTTACTCTCTGTGTATGTTACATGCTTCTCAATGATTCCTTTCAAATCTAAAGCATCTTCTGGTAGAATAGTTTCAAACTCAATGGTCTCCGTATTACATAATCCATTGACAAATTTGTTATCTGGATCGTATACATAAGCAATTCCGCCACTCATACCAGCTGCAAAATTTCTTCCTGTATTTCCTAATACCACTACCTTACCTCCTGTCATATACTCACAACAGTGATCTCCTACACCTTCTACAACTGCAGTAGCTCCAGAATTACGAACCGCAAAACGCTCTCCGGCAATTCCATTGATATACGCTTCACCGCTAACAGCTCCAAATAAACACACATTACCGACAATGATATTTTCTTCTGCCGCAAAGCTTGCTTGTACCGGTTTTTTAACGATCACTTTAGCTCCAGATAAACCTTTACCCAAATAATCATTGGTATTCCCTTCAAGGTTAAACGTAACTCCAGGTGCTCCAAATGCTGAAAAACTCTGTCCTGCCGAGCCTTTGAAATTGATCGTTAAGGTATCTTCTGGCATCCCCAGATGTCCATGTACTTTCGAAATTTCATTACTCAATATCGCTCCAACCGAACGGTTCAAGTTATTAATTGGATAACTTAAAGTCGTTGGCGCTTTAGTTGCTATGCACTCTTTAGCACTCGCGTGAATATTAATATCCAACACCTGATCCAAATTATGATCTTGCTTCTCCGAATTCTTTACAGGCATCTGGCTATATTCTGCCGGTCTGTATAAAATTGAGGATAGATCTAAACCTTTAGCTTTATAATGTTTTATCGCTTTATTGCCATTTATTTTATGGGTTTGCCCAATCATTTCATCCATAGTACGGAACCCTAATTGCGCCATAATCGCTCTTAGCTCATTGGCTACATAATAAAAGAAATTGATTACGTGCTCCGGCGTACCTTTGAAATTTTTCCTCAGATCTTTGTCCTGCGTTGCAATACCTACCGGACAGGTATTCATGTGACACTTCCGCATCATAATACATCCTGAGGCTACTAGCGGTGCCGTTGCAAAACCAAATTCTTCGGCTCCAAGCAAACAAGCAATAGCGACATCACGACCTGTTTTTAGTTGCCCATCACACTCTACTACAATACGTGAACGTAGATTATTAAGTACTAAGGTTTGTTGCGCTTCGGCAAGACCAAGCTCCCATGGTAATCCAGCATGCTTTAATGAGGTCAAAGGAGAAGCTCCGGTACCACCATCATATCCTGAAATCAATACAACGTCTGCTTTTGCTTTAGAAACTCCTGCAGCAATCGTACCTACACCAACTTCAGAAACCAGTTTTACATTAATCCGTGCCTCACGATTCGCATTCTTTAAATCATAGATTAATTGTGCTAAATCTTCAATCGAATAAATATCGTGATGCGGTGGTGGAGAAATCAATCCCACAAAAGGGGTTGAGTTACGAGCGGCAGCAATCCAAGGTAATACTTTGGTTCCTGGCAACTGTCCACCTTCTCCTGGTTTTGCACCTTGGGCCATTTTAATTTGTATCTCTCTAGCGTTCGTTAAGTAATGTGATGTTACTCCAAAACGTCCAGAAGCTACTTGTTTAATCGCAGAGTTTCTACTATCCCCATTTTCGTCAGGAATAAAACGATTTCTATCCTCTCCCCCTTCTCCAGAATTAGATTTTCCTCCAATTCGGTTCATGGCAATTGCCAGATTTTCATGCGCTTCTCTAGAGATCGATCCATAAGACATCGCACCCGTTTTGAAACGTTTTACGATCTCTGTCCAAGGTTCTACTTCATCCAACGGAATCGGATCAAAGTTATCAAACTCAAACAATCCACGAATGGTCAATAAGTTTTCTGCTTGTTCATTGACAGCCTTGGCGTATACATTATAACTATCCTGATCGGTTAATCGAACTGCCTGCTGCAGCTTAGCAATCGTTGTTGGGTTAAACATGTGTCGCTCCCCATTACGTCTCCATCGGTAATCACCACCGATATTTAAGCCTAATCGCTTATTGATAAACTTATCTGGATACGCGTATTTATAACGTTGTCTAATTTCTCTTTCTATTTCATAAAGTCCAATACCTTCAATTCTAGAAGCAGTATATGGGAAATATTTATCGACAAATTTAGAATTAAACCCTACAATCTCGAAGATCTGTGATCCTCTATAGGAATGTAAAGTCGAAATTCCGATTTTGTTCATCACCTTCAGAATTCCTTTACCAATCGCCTTATTAAAGTTATCGACTGCTTTTTGTTCATCGATTCCTTCAATAAATCCTTCTTTTACCTGCATTCTGATGATTTCGTTCACCATATACGGGTTGATCGCACTCGCTCCATAACCAAATAAGGTTGCAAAATGATGCGGCTCACGCGGTTCTGCAGATTCGATAATAATATCAAAATACGAACGCTTACGAAGACGATTCATCTGATGATGTACATACGAACATGCCAACAAAGCAGGAATTGGTGCAAATTCTTTATTCACTCCTCTATCAGATAGGATAATAATATTGGTTTTGCGCTCCAATGCTTTCTCTATCTGAACAATAATATTTTCTAAGGCATCTTCTAAGCCGTTCAATCCCTTTTCTATAGGATATAACATTTCTATCGTTTCTGCCTTAAAGACACCTATAGAAATGTTACGAATCTTCTCTAGATCATTATTAGAGATAACTGGGTTTTGGATTTTTAGTTTTCTACACTGCCGCTCAGTAATACTAAAGATATTTCGGTCTTTACCTAAAGCCAAACTAATATCCGTCACAATTTCTTCACGAATACCATCCAATGGCGGATTGGTTACCTGAGCAAATAATTGTTTGAAGTAATTAGAAATCAACTGTGGGCGATCCGACAATACTGCCAAGGGTGTATCGATTCCCATAGATCCCAAAGCCTCTTTACCCACAATAGCCATTGGCGTAATCACTTCCTGAATATCTTCTATCGTATAGTTGAATAATCGTTGTCTTGTTTTGACATCAATCGTTTCTATTGGACAAGTTTCACCAGTATACGGCACATCTTTAAGATGCAATCT
>CAZYRG010000053.1:2527-4424 GCA_964650425.1 uncultured Flavobacteriaceae bacterium | reverse complement strand
ACACGCATTCTACTTACATTACCGCGCAAGGTATTAATCTCTCCATTTTGACACATAAATCTAAATGGTTGTGCCAATTCCCATGCAGGCATCGTATTGGTTGAGAATCGTTGATGCACCAATGCCAAACGTGTCACCAAATCCTCTTGCTGAAGATCGGTATAATAAGGACCAATGTCCTCTGGCATAATAATACCTTTATATATAAGTGTTGTGTTAGATAAACTTGGTAAGTAGAAATAATCAGCTTCCGACATTTTGGAATTTCTGATAGCATGCTCTGTAATCTTACGTGCTGCGTATAACTTCGCTTTGAAATCTGCTTCAGAAAGCGTTTCTGTTTTACCAATAAAAAGTTGTTCTATATTAGGTTCTGATGCTTTTGCTATCTCTCCCAAAACTTCAGAATCAACTGGTACGGATCTCCATCCTAAAATCGTTAACCCTTGTTGCGCTACTTCTTTTTCAAAAACTTCCTTACAATAGGTATACTGGTTTACATTTTTTGGCAAAAAAACCATTCCGACTGCATATTCTCGTTGCGCAGGGATATCAAATTCACAAACTCGCTTAAAGTAGTCATGTGGAATATCAATCAATAGACCAGCACCATCTCCCGTTTTTCCATCTGCACTTACACCTCCGCGATGTTCTAGCTTTATCAAAATCTCTAATGCATCATGAATGATTTGATTTGTCTTTTCTCCTTTTAGATTACAAATAAAACCTGCTCCACAAGCATCGTGTTCGAATTCTGATAAATATAATCCTGGTTTCTGCATACTTCTTTTTCTAATGTTAAAAGCTTTTTAAACTAGCACTGTCACTATGTATTTGAGACTTCAAAAAAAGACAATATTATGACTAGCTTATTTTTTAAGGCCTACAAAATTAACAAAACCTTAAAGATTTTGAAAGGCAAAGTCGTTAATCTTTCCACCTTTTTTGGTCTTTTCAGAAAAAGGCATACATGAATACGATTATGACAATTTAATCCGCATACATTACGAATTATTCAAAAAACAATAGTGCTACATATCATGTGTTTTTGCAAAAAAACACACCTAAACACCATTTAAACAATTTCATAACATTGTTAAAATCAGATATTTATATTTTTAAAGTTCGTGTTCAAACGATTGAAATCATGAGATAAACAAAAGGAAGCCATAAATATGAAATAATCAAAAAATTCTATTTTTATTGAACACCCTGCATTTTTTTGGGGGTAATAGCCAAAAACTAATAAAAATTTAGAATACCCCCTGTTTTTTTTGGGGGTAATCCTCAATTAACATATTTTTGGGGAAAATTAACAATAACATTAACCCGTTTTATAATTAAATCTTTATGAAAAAAGTAGAAGCGATTATCAGAAGGTCAAAATTTCGTGCGGTTAAGGAAGCATTACATGACAAAGGAATCAATTTCTTTTCTTACTGGGATGTAACCGGAATCGGAAACGAAAAAAAAGGACATGTATACCGTGGTGTAACCTTTAGCACAAGTGACATCCAAAGACGTTACTTATCCATAGTAGTGAATGACGATTTTGAAGAAGCTGCTGTTTCTGCAATAATAGAAGCTGCAAAAACTGGTGAAGTTGGTGATGGAAAAGTATTTGTATCTGACATCAAAGAAGCCTATAGAATTAGAACTGCCGAAAAAGGTGGGGAAACACTTTTCTAAAAACAGCTACAACTGATAAACTAATTAATTAATTTAAAAAAAGTATAATGGAATTATTGACAACTAACAATGTATGGATGATGGTTTGTACCGGATTGGTATTCTTCATGCACCTTGGGTTCTCTTTCTTAGAGATCGGATTGACACGTCAAAAAAATACAATCAATATCTTATTCAAAAACGTTTTTATTATTTGTGTAGGATTATT
>CAZYRG010000053.1:0-2427 GCA_964650425.1 uncultured Flavobacteriaceae bacterium | reverse complement strand
GGAGCGGTTGCTGAGCGTATCAAACTTGGATCTTTTATGTTATTTACGGTAATCTATGTAGGTGTTGTATATCCAATCGTAGGTTCTTGGAAATGGGGAGCTGGTTTTCTTGACGATATGGGCTTCTATGATTTTGCTGGTTCTACTTTGGTACACTCTGTTGGTGGATGGGCTGCACTTATCGCCATCTATTTACTAGGAGCACGTATTGGTAAATTTGATGCTAATGGAAAAGTACAAGCGATTCCTGGACATAACATTCCACTAGCAGCTGCTGGGGTATTGATCCTTTGGTTAGGATGGTTTGGATTTAATGGTGGTTCTGTATTATCCGCAGATCCTGCATTAACTTCATTAGTATTAGTAACTACTTCATTGGCTGCTGCTGCAGGTGGTGTAAGTGCTTTTATTACTTCTCTAGTATTATACAAAAACTACGATCTTACTATGTTCTTGAATGGTATTCTTGGTGGATTAGTAGGTATTACTGCCGGAGCAGATTTAATGTCTCCTAACGAAGCGGTAATCATCGGTCTTATTGCTGGTGTAATCATCGTATTAGGTGTTGCATTGGTTGACAAATTAAAATTAGATGATCCTGTAGGTGCTGTTGCAGTTCACTTGATCTGTGGTATCTTCGGAACGCTTGTAGTAGGGATCTTTGGAGAAAAAGCTGGTATGGAGCAATTAGTAGATCAATTAGTAGGTATCGGAGTAGTTGGTGCTTTCTGTTGTGTTACTGCTTTTATCATCCTTTATGCAATTAAAGCAACAATCGGACTTCGTGTTACTGAACAAGAAGAAATCGAAGGATTGGATGCACATGAGCATGGTATGGATGCATACGCAGATTTCCGTTTGAATCAGCACTAAGATTTTCTTAGTTGATTATAAATTTTATTTAGTTCATAAGGCGCCCGCTTCTCATAAAGAAGCGGGCGTTTTTTATGAATATTTTGTGCAATTTTTCGCTTGAATCAAAAAAGTCTAAAGGAGTTCAGTATTTTTGCAGTTATGATTCCACAAGATACTATCGTAGCCTTAGCCACAGCTTCTGGAGCGGGAGCCATTGCTGTTATTCGTGTTTCTGGTAATGACGCTATTACTATCTGCACTCCCCTATTCCAATCGATTAGCGGAAAGAAACTTCTAGATCAAAAAACACATACCGTACATCTTGGGCATATCATTGATGGTGAACGTATTCTAGATGAAGTATTGATAACACTTTTTAAAGACGCTAACTCATATACAGGAGAACCCACCGTGGAGATATCGTGTCATGG
Source organism: uncultured Flavobacteriaceae bacterium (assembly GCA_964650425.1). Taxonomy (GTDB): domain Bacteria; phylum Bacteroidota; class Bacteroidia; order Flavobacteriales; family Flavobacteriaceae; genus Aquimarina. The sequence goes on along the minus strand of CAZYRG010000053.1, from coordinate 1,141 downwards.
ATCGAGTTATATTCAACAGGAAATTATTCAATTACTGCTTCGCAACGGTTGTAGAATGGCCAACGCAGGAGAATTTACACTACGCGCCTTTCTTAACGGAAAATTAGATTTATCACAAGCTGAAGCCGTTGCAGATCTTATTGCCTCGGACTCGGAGGCTTCTCATCAAATCGCTATGCAACAGATGCGCGGTGGTTTTTCTAATGAAATTAAACTATTAAGAGATGAGCTATTAAATTTTGCTTCATTAATAGAGTTAGAGCTAGATTTTGCCGAAGAAGATGTAGAATTCGCGAATCGCGATCAGTTTCAGCAATTGATTACCAAAATTACCAATGTGCTAAAACGCCTTATCGATTCTTTTGCCGTGGGTAATGTGATCAAAAATGGTATTCCGGTTGCGATCGTTGGCGAACCTAATGTGGGAAAATCAACTCTTCTCAATGCGCTATTGAACGAAGAGCGCGCTATTGTCTCCGATATTGCAGGCACTACACGTGACACTATCGAAGATGAAATTACGATTGGAGGTATTGGATTTCGATTTATTGATACGGCCGGAATCCGAGACACCAAAGATGTGATCGAGGGATTAGGGATTCAAAAGACCTTTGAGAAAATTGAGCAAGCAGAAGTCGTCATCTATTTGTTTGACGCAGCCCCCTCTGCCCTACAGGCATCTCCCCCAAAAGGGGAGAAATTAAAGAATTTACTTATAGAAATCAACAGAATTAAAAATAAATACCCCCAAAAGCCACTAATCGTCGTTGCCAACAAAGTAGACAAGCTTCAGGAGGATCAAATTTCTGAACTTAAAGCGGAAATCGAAAATATTCATCTACTATCTGCCAAACGAAACATTGGCGTAGAAGAATTACAAAATAAACTTTTGGAATTTGTTAATACGGGCGCATTACGCAACAACGACACGATTGTCACAAACTCTAGACATTATGATGCTTTGCTCAAAGCACTGGAAGAAATCCAAAAAGTGCAATTCGGAATCGATTCTGGCTTATCTGGTGATCTAATGGCAATCGATATCCGACAAGCGCTCTATCATTTTGGAGAGATTACTGGCGAAATTACGAATGATGATTTGTTAGGGAATATCTTTGCTAATTTTTGTATTGGGAAGTAA
>CAZYRG010000052.1:0-16513 GCA_964650425.1 uncultured Flavobacteriaceae bacterium | reverse complement strand
TGTGGGATTTGGATTTTAATCTTTTCAGCGTTTTACGCCATAATGTAGGAGTTAAGAGCATGTTTGAAAACCCTACTTCCCGATTGCCAATACTTTGCCAACCATGGCGTCACTTCAAATGAGTAAGATATCTCGATATCATACCAATTTAAAGTATAGCCAGAACGACAAATTATTGAAAATCAGTTTGCATTGTTTTTAAACATGCTCTAATGACTTTTTCTACATGCTTTCGCTGTAGTGGTTTAAAGATAAAATCATTGCATCCTACTTCTTTAGCTCTAATCTGATTTTCTAGAGAGGTATAGGCCGATTGGGCAATAATTGGTAGGTCTGGATATTTTTTCTTAATTCTTTTAGTTGCCTCAAAACCATCCATGATAGGCATCTGAATATCCATTAACACCATATCGATATTGTCATTGTTTTTGCAAAAATCCACTGCTATTTTTCCATTTTCTGCACGATGAATAGCACATCCAAAAGGGATAATTTTTTGAATCAGTTTTTTTAATAAGACATAATTAAGGTTGCCATCTTCTACAATAAGGATGGTGTGTTTTGTAGCCTGGAGGGGTACATTTTTTTTTCGCTTCTTAATCGTTTTAGGCATTTGGTTTTATAACAGTAATCCTAATTTAGTTAAAAAAACGCTAAAAAAATAATTTTACAAGGATAAAATTACGAATTCATTAATGGATATAATATTACTTTGAAAATAGTTATGTTCAAAACGGTTTTTCCTGACTACTTTTATACAAAAGGAATTGTTACTAGAAACTAATCACCATCGTTGTTTGAAGAAGTAGTTGTACTATTTCAGATAATAGCTATGATATTGGTGTTTGATATCAATCGGGAATATGCTTTTCTACCAGTTCGATATATTTAAGTTTTGCTTCATTTTGAGATAAATGCTGAATTTGAAGCAGTGCATTCAGTTTAAAGGCATTTCGGAGTTGTATATCACCAGATGGGCTATGACGCTTACTGCCGATAGTAGCACGTTTATAATAGGCATAGAAATGTAGTTTGAGATCATCTGGCAACTTGATTTTAGTGTTGCTGGCACGCTCAAATGCAATGTCAAATGCGGTATCTAGTTCCTCTTGTGTCATTTTTATACTTGGGCAATCACAGTTTCGCCTCCCTTAACTTTTTGGTTAAGTGTTACATCTAGTTTTGTTCCTAGGGGTAAATATACATCAACTCGAGATCCAAACTTGATAAATCCAGAATCAGTTCCTTGTACTACTTCTTGTCCATCTTCAGCGTAGTTGACAATGCGTTTTGCCAGAGCACCTGCAATTTGTCTATACAAAAGTGTTACAAAAGAGTTTTTGACTACAACAGTGGTGCGCTCGTTTTCTTCTGATGCTTTTGGGTGCCATGCAACCAGATATTTGCCTGGATGATATTTACTCATTGCTACCGAACCACTAATCGGGTTACGTGTCACATGTACATTAATAGGTGACATAAAAATGGAAACCTGTAATCGTTTGTCTTTAAAATATTCTTTCTCAACAACTTCTTCGATAACAACGACTTTTCCATCAACAGGAGCGATAACATGATGCTCATTGATGGCAGTATGTCGTTTAGGATTTCGAAAAAACTGGAGAATCAGCACTAAAAAAACAAGTGATACAATACCAATAATAGTAAACCAAATACTATTCTCTAGTAATACAGATGTCGTAATATTAATTCCAATAAGGATAATAAGTGTCCAAAGAATTATTTGATTTCCTTCTTTATGAAACATGCGTTAAAATGTATAAAAAAGCATATAAAAAGGGTGCCGCAAATATTACACTGTCCAGACGGTCATAAATACCACCATGACCAGGCATTATAGTGCCACTATCCTTTACACCTGCTTGTCGTTTAAATTTTGATTGAATTAAATCTCCTAGTGTACCAAAAATACTCATAATTAAACTCATACACAACCAGATTATGGGCGATAATAGTTGAGTAAAATAGTATAAGATATAGCTGCAAACCATAGCAAAAATCATTCCTCCAAGTAAACCTTCTATGGTTTTTTTTGGAGAAATACGTTCTAATAATTTACTTTTTCCAATACTCTTACCTACAATAAAAGCAAACGAATCATTGACCCAGATCAAAAAGAATGCCCCCGCTATAATATGCGGTTCATACGTTTCTGCACTAGCGTATTGGGGTATCATAACTAAAAAGAGCAATGCACAGATTAGGTAAAAAATACTCACAAAATATTTCTTCTTTTCGAACATTGGAATGATTCGAATAGTCAACAAATCTTTGACTAATAATAGTTCTGTAATAAGGGTTATGAGTAATACGCCAATACTAATATAGTCTGGGACCTCAGTAAAAACTAATGCAGCGTAGGATGCGGTAAAAATAAGATATAACAACCAGTTTTTTAGGTGAATTAGTTTTTGAAATTCATAAATAGCAATAATGCCAAAAACAAAAAATACTAGCTGAAATAGTATTTGAGAAGTATATATACTTACTAATAGTAGGATTACATATAATGCTCCTGATAGAGATCGTGTGATAACTTCCTTCATATTATAAGTCTTCCAGGAGTAGGAGATAAAGGTTTTTTGTAGAACTACCATAACTCAAAAAATCCTTTTCTTTTTGAGTTTCAAAATTTTTGATCGTGGTAATATTTGTTGGAATAGTGTTTTTGTTTTTTTGTTTAATTCCTTTGAGCCCCGCACTGATATCTTTGATGATTTGACTCGTAGCTGCTAATATGATAAAATTATCCGGTAATTCTGTTAGTTTCTTTTCTTTAATTTGATTTGAAGAAATAAGAATAGCACCACTATCCGCAATCAGATACTCACAAGTAGCAAAAAAGAATTTCCCCGTAGTAGCTGGAGAAAAACGTAAGTTAAAACCATCAAATTTATGCTGCAGTCCTAAATCAAAACAACAGACATCGTTCTCATACCAATCATTTTCTAGTAAGATGTTGTCAAAAGCTTCTTGTACTTCTTCGTCTTTATCGCAATACAAGAATTTACCACCGTTTTGCTTAAAATTGATCATAAAACGCTCATCAATAGGAAGGTTCATTTCGGGCATATACCGACTAGCAGCTTCCTCCGGCGAGGCTCCTTTTTTGGCTTCCGACTTAGAAGAAGAGAATATTTTTTTGAATAAACTCATAGATTATTAAAACTTATGACGTTTTTTTGGCGTCTTCTTGCATGGTTTTGTGAACTGACTCTTACTCAAAGATAAAAAATCTTAGACCAACCTATCGGTCAGTATAAGATTTTTTACTTTTTAGCAGTTCTTTAAGAAGGTTCAATAATTGGATTCTCTTCTTTTTTACCAAAAGGACGTTCTCCAAAAATCTTCTCGAGATTGTCTTTGAAAATGACTTCTTTTTCCAAAAGTACTTCTCCTAGTTCTAATAATTTGTCTTTGTGATTTTCTAGTAATTTGATAGCTCGCTGGTATTGTTCTTCTATCAAATTAGAAATTTCTTTGTCTATAATTTCACTTGTTTGTTCGCTGTAGGGCTTGCTAAAATTGTATTCACTCTGACCCGAAGAATCGTAATACGTAAGATTTCCGATTTTATCATTCAGTCCATATACCGTAACCATAGCGCGAGCTTGTTTGGTTACTTTTTCAAGATCACTAAGCGCTCCAGTGGATATTTCATCAAAAATCACTTTTTCTGCAGCTCTTCCTCCCAACGTAGCACACATCTCGTCCAACATCTGGTTAGGGCGAACAATTTGTCGTTCTTCTGGTAAGTACCATGCGGCACCTAAGGACTGTCCTCTTGGTACGATGGTTACTTTTACCAGCGGAGCAGCATGTTCTAGCATCCAACTCACTGTGGCATGTCCAGCTTCGTGTATCGCAATAGTTCTTTTTTCACCTGGAGTAATGATTTTGTTCTTTTTCTCCAATCCGCCTACAATCCTGTCTACAGCATCAAGAAAATCTTGTCTGCCTACCGCTTTTTTACCTTGTCTGGCTGCTATTAACGCAGCTTCGTTACAAACATTGGCAATATCTGCTCCAGAAAACCCAGGAGTTTGTTTAGAAAGAAAATCTGTATCTAGGTTTTCTTCTTTCTTTAATGGTTTAAGATGTACTTCAAATATTTCTTTACGTTCTCGTACATCTGGAAGATCTACAAATATTTGACGGTCAAAACGTCCTGCACGCATCAATGCTTTATCCAATATGTCTACTCTGTTAGTAGCTGCAATCACGATAACATTACTATTGGTTCCAAAACCATCCATCTCTGTCAATAGTTGGTTCAAGGTATTTTCGCGTTCATCATTAGATCCAGAGAAATTATTTTTTCCTCTTGCTCGTCCAATAGCGTCAATCTCATCAATAAAGATAATTGCAGGAGACTTGTCCTTTGCTTGTTTGAAAAGATCTCGAACTCTAGAAGCACCAACACCAACAAACATTTCTACAAAATCAGATCCTGACAGCGAGAAGAAAGGCACTTTGGCTTCACCAGCAACAGCTTTAGCTAATAATGTTTTTCCCGTCCCTGGAGGGCCCACTAATAGCGCTCCTTTTGGTATTTTACCTCCTAGGGAGGTATATTTTTCAGGATTCTTTAAGAAATCGACAATTTCCTGTACCTCTTCTTTTGCACCTTCAAGACCGGCAACATTTTCAAAAGATACTTTTACGTCAGTGTTTTGGTCAAATAATTTGGCTTTTGATTTTCCAATATTGAAAAGTTGACCACCTGGGCCACCACCACCGCCACCGCTCATGCGACGCATTATAAAAATCCAAATACCAATAATCAGAGCAAATGGTAAAAGTGATAATAGAATTTCGCTCAGCAAATTACTCTCCGTATTATATACAACCGATGTCGATAGACTACTATTGTTTTTTATTTGCGAAATTTCATTTTCGAAATTCTGTAGATCTCCAAATTCGAATTGATAGTGGGGTTGTGATCCAGCCTGTGACAAAAAAGAAGAGCCTTTGGAGGCATCCTTGTGCTTATCCGCAGCCGCAGCTTCATCCGTAAGATACACCTTAGCAATTCGTCTGTTTACGATCACTACTTTTTCTATTTCAGCATTTTTTAAGTAACTTTTGAATTCTGTTACCGTAATCTTGTTTGCATCAGACATGCTGTCTCCATTCATAAAATGCAACGCAAGAAATCCTATAATGATGATCGCATAGATCCAATAGGCACTGAATTTAGGTTTTTTATTTATTTCTGGTTTTTTATTTTCGTTTGCCATTTAGCTTTATCTTTTAGTAATTTGTTTTTATGGAAGTTGTTTTGGCATCACCCCATAATCCTTCGATATCATAAAATTCCCGAATGTGTTTCTGGAATACATGAACAACTACATTCACATAATCTAGTAACACCCATTCAGCATTTTCTACACCTTCTACATGCCAAGGCTTATCTTTAAGTGTTTTGCTGACTGTTTTTTGTACGGAACCAACGATAGCATTTACTTGCGTATTTGAGGTTCCGTTACAGATAATAAAGTAATCACAAACGGTATTTTCTATTTCGCGTAGATCCAAAATGTCAATATCATTTCCTTTAACTTCTTCAATACCCTTTATAATGGTAGTGATCAATTGATCAGAAGTATTTTCGTTTTTTGTCATGCAATTTTTTAATTTGCGTAAAGTTATCACTTTTTATGTTGAATTCATTTTTCAACACCGCTGTTTTTTAAATATTAGGATAAAAAAATATATAAGATGCTCTTATGCAAATAATCAAAGTTGATGCCATTGGCTCTACAAATACTTTTTTACGAGATTTAGTTCGTGATAAGATGCCAAAAGAAGCCATTTGTGTAGTGGCTAATTATCAGTCACAAGGACGAGGGCAAATGGGGACGCAATGGTTGAGTAATGCAGGGGAGAATCTGATATGCAGTGTGTTTGTACCTGTGGAGCAGTTGGCATTACAAGATCAATTTTATTTGGCAAAAGCAGCATCTTTGGCAATAAGTGATGTTTTAAAAGTATTAAATTTACCACAAATTGCCATCAAATGGCCAAACGACATTCTGTCAGAGAAAAAGAAAGTTTGCGGTATTTTGATTGAAAATTGTGTTACTAATGGCAGTCTTGTCGGTGCAATTATCGGGATTGGGCTTAATATTAATCAAACGAATTTTCCAGATTTACCCAAAGCTTCTTCGCTAAAAGGTATTATGGGGACATCATACGAAGTATCAGTCGTTCTTGAATTGGTGTTGAACTTTGTGACAAAAAGATTCGCAAGTTTTTCTGAAGATAAACTGGAAGCCTTAAAAATAGCGTATGAGGAGCTACTATTTAGAAAAAACACTGCCGCCACTTTTAGTAGTAATGACGGGGTATTATTTACGGGAATCATAAAAAACGTGACTCCAACGGGGAAATTAAATTTGTTGCTTGAAGATGATGAGTTAAAAAGCTTTGCACTAAAGCAGTTGAAAATGTATTATTAAGCCGGAAGACCGAAGCCAGAAGCTGAAAGTTAAAAAGTAGAAAAACGAAAATACAATCGAAGTAGAAATATAAAAGGGGGAGTTTGTGTTTGAATTTGTACCCCAAAAGTAAGCGATTTACGTATAATGATGAATGCTAAGTGATAAGGAAAACATGAAAATAGTAGGATTAACAGGCGGTATTGGAAGTGGTAAATCTACAGTTGCTGCTGTGTTTCAGAAACTTGGAGTAGGGGTTTATATTGCGGATACAGAAGCTAAAAGGTTGATGCATGAGGATGTAACGCTGAAAAAAGCAATTGTACGATTATTTGGAAATGAGGCTTATATCGATGGAAAATTAAATCGTAGTTGGATTAGCTCGCAAGTATTTTCGGATAAAGCGCTTTTAGAAAAACTAACGCAGTTGGTACATCCGGTGGTTTCAGAAGATTTTGCTCACTGGACATCAAAGCAAACAGGAACCTATGTCATTAAAGAAGCTGCGATATTATTCGAAAATGAGGGCTACAAACACTGTGATTATACCATTCTTGTTATCGCGCCCAAAGAAGAACGCATAACGCGTGTGATGCAAAGAGATCAGGTAATACGCGAACATGTACTAGAAAGGATGCAACATCAATGGGAAGACGACCAAAAGATTCCATTGGCAGATTTTGTGCTTTCGAATACTAATTTTCAGCAACTTCCAGAACTAGTGGAAGAAATACACCAAAAAATCTCGCGTCTTAGTTAGAGAAAAGGACTGAGTAGTTATGTTAACGTTTGGTTAAACCAAAGCATCCCTAAATGTTAAAGTTTTATTTTTGAGCTATGAATAAAAAATTATTTGTCCTCCTCATTATACTTATGAGTTTATCATTGATCGGGATTATTTTTGTTCAGGGATATTGGATAAATAATACAGTAAAGAATAACGAAGAACAATTTTCGTTCAATGCAAAACAAGTATTGATTTCTGTTTCAGAAAAAATTCAATACAAAGAATTTGAACGATATTATTTTCCGTTTAGAGCGTTAATTGACAGTTTGAAGAAACCGGATGTATCATCCATTGAACAATTATTATTAATTGATCAGAACAAAGCTATTGGAGAAACTTTTGTGTATGCAAATGATATTTTGGAAGAAGATTTTAAACTTTCAGAAGCCTTTAGAAAACCCTATCGTGATAGTACAAAGTTTAAAGACGGTAAGAAAAATAATACCGTAAGTAAAACAAAAAAAAATCAACATAAAGACCAAGGTCTTAGTGCAGCATCTCGACTGGAACGTATAGCGGGTTTAGGGAATTATGAGCAGCAATTATTTCAGAATACGATTCAACATTATGCCAATCGTATACCGATACACAAGCGAGTAAGTATTCAAGAAGTGGAAAAATTTCTGGATCAAGAGTTGCGGGATAGAGATATCAAAATCGATTATCAATACGCTATTTATAGTAACTCATTGGCAACAAGAGTGCGATCAGAAGATTTTAGTTTGGAAGCACCCACAACGTATGGAGTCCCTATTTTTGTCAATGACGATGCTACAAGTAATTATCAATTATTTGTCAATTTTACAGGAAAAAAGCGATTTGTATTATCCTCCATTACATTGATGGCTGCTTTGTCCATAATTTTTACACTTATTATCGTAGTAGCGTATTCGAGTGCACTGTCACAGTTAATGCAACAACGACAAATATCGCAAATTAAGACAGATTTTATTAATAATATGACCCATGAGCTCAAAACGCCGATTGCTACAATCAATTTGGCATTGGACTCCATCAAAAACCCTAAAATAGCAGGAGATAACGAAAAAATGAAACGTTATTTTCGAATGATTAGAGAAGAGAATAAGCGCATGCATGCGCAGGTAGAAAATGTTCTGAGAATATCACAATTAGAAAAAAATGAACTAAATATTCAAAAAGATCGTTTAAAACTACATGACATCATAGAAGAAGCCGTAACGCACGTCTCGTTGATGATAGAAGATAGAAATGGATACATTAAGTTGCACCTAGGTGCGTTAAAGAGTTCTTTTTTGGCCAATGATTCACATTTTACGAATGTTATTGTGAATATTTTGGATAATGCGATTAAGTATTCTGAGGGAGAACCAAAAATTGATATTTATACAGAAAATGTCAAAAATAGTATTGTATTAAAAGTTAGAGATCAAGGTGTAGGGATGAGCAAGGTTTCTCAAAAGAAAATATTTGAGAAGTTTTTTAGAGAACATACTGGAGATCTTCATAATGTAAAAGGACATGGATTAGGCCTTACTTATGTAAAAAGAATCGTAGATGATCATCATGGTCAGATATGGGTGGAGAGTGAAAAGGGTATAGGCACAACATTTATTTTAAAATTACCGTTAATATCATAAAAATATGGAAGTAGAGAACAAAAAAATATTACTAGTCGAGGATGATCCAAACTTTGGAACAGTGTTAAAGGATTATCTTTCCATGAATGATTACGATGTAACGCATGCCAAGAATGGTATGGAAGGTTTCGAAAAGTTCAAGAAGGACGATTATGATCTCTGCATTCTGGATGTAATGATGCCATATAAAGACGGTTTTACGTTGGCCAAAGAGATTCGGGAAAAAAGTGCGGATGTTCCTATTATATTCCTGACTGCCAAAGCAATGAAAGAAGATGTTTTGAAAGGGTATAAAGTGGGTGCAGATGATTATCTCAATAAACCGTTTGATAGTGAAGTGCTATTGATGAAAATCCAGGCCATCATGCAACGTAAGAATAACGAATCTGTTGTTGATAGCAAGCAATATGAATTTACCATTGGTGGATTTCATTTGAATTCTAAATTGCGTTTCCTTACGTATAATGAGGAAGAGGCCATCAAATTATCTCCCAAAGAGAATGAATTATTACGATTACTTGCATTACATCTTAATGACTTAATGCCAAGAGAATTGGCTTTGACAAAAATCTGGAGAGACGATAATTATTTTACCTCTCGAAGTATGGATGTCTATATTGCTAAATTGCGTAAATATTTGAAAAAAGATAAAACTGTAGAAATCCTAAACATTCACGGAGAAGGTTTCCGTTTGGTGGTAGGAAATTCTTAAATATATTGGGCTAAAAATCCTCATACTATTTTTAAAAACTGCTTATGAAAGGTTTCTTTCATAAGCAGTTTTTTTATGCTAAAATTTGTACGAGATAAATACCCCTAAAAAAAGGGGGATTTCCCTCTTGATTATTGTCTGTTATACCAGGAACTTTAATAGCTCAAACATCGACCTTATCCAATCTGCTGATCAAGTAGTTTTTAGACATTAAAACTATTTCGGGCTCATTGCTTAAAGTCAAACACGGCTAAATCCTGGGGAATGACAAAAATTGCAGCTATTTCTGGCGTAGAGCGCGATATCGCAACAGTAGATTTTCAACTACCCGAAACATTGGGTGTTACGTATGAGCTAACAACTCTGATAGAAGTATCCGAAACACGATCGAGTAATAAAGAAAACGCGATACCCTTAGAAGGGAACGAGTTAATAATCCTTCAATTTACTGATGATACAGAATGGATTGGACATCCAGAAGATGTTCAGGAGCTTTATGATAAGACGACATTATTGAAACGTTCCTCGTCGTCAAGTGATTATATTTTTGATACACAGATTACGACAGAAGATCCTACACGCGGATTAATAAAACGTGTGATGGTGAAACTTTTTGGTGTCATAAAACCTAAAGCTGTAGCAAGTGTTACCATGGCAGCATTGGCGCAAGCCTATGACAAAAAAATACAACCGCACCCAGGGCTTTATAAAATTGATAAAAGCTTTAATCGCATAGCGATCAAAGAAGCTATTGATACTTCTCAAACGAATTTGTTATTCCTGCATGGGACACTGTCTACTGCTATTGATGCTTTTAATAATCTGAGTAATACCAATACCTGGCAAAAAATAGTGTCCAAATACAGTCAGCATATTTTGGCATTAGAACATTATACCTTGGCTACAAGTCCGCTACAAAATGCGCTCGCTTTTTTAGAATCTTGCCCAGATAACCTTACTATAGACATTATTAGTCATTCTCGTGGCGGTTTGGTGGCAGATATTCTGGCCAAATGTGATTATCGCAATGCGGTGATTGGATTTAGTAATAATGAATTAGAAATTCTTAAAAATAAAGATGAAGAGAGTAAAAAATTAATGATCGCCATTAATGGATTGGCCCGCAAAAAACGCTTAAAAATTACCAAAGTTATTCGGGTAGCGGCGCCCTCCAGCGGAACAACCATTTTGTCCAGAAGGGTGGATCATTTCTTCAATTTACTCTTGAATTCCGTTTCTCTGGCCTTAGGATTTAGGAATCCAATATATGAAGCGATAAAAGGGTTTTTATTAGAATTAGTAAGTCAAAAAGAAGATCCAGAAATCCTACCAGGGCTCAATAGTATGATGCCCGAATCCCTATTTCAAAAAATGCTAAATGCCGGTGATACTAGCGTAGTGAGTGAATTATATAATATTGCTGGTGACTCGGAGGTTGGTGGAGTCAATTTGGAATCCTTGAAAGTTATATTGGCCAATCTATTTTATCGCTCAGAGAACGATTTGGTCGTAGATACCAAACGGATGTTGCATGGCGTGCAACGCGCAGAGGGGATGCATAATTATATTTCTCAAAGTAGCAATGCGAATCATTTCAATTATTTTTCTAATGAGGATTCTTGTAAAGCTATTCTAGAAGCTTTAGGTATTGAGGAAGCAAAAGAAACTTCGGTGTTTACGAGAAAAGTATTTACCAAAGGACAGCGAGGGATACTCCTCGATTTATTGTCATTGGAAGGCGTATCCTATGATGTTCCAATAAAAAATATTTCCAGAGATGTAGTTATTCTGATACCCGGCATTATGGGGTCTACACTCTCTAGAAATAAAGAGGATCAGTGGGTGGATATGCGAGAGCTGAATAAAGGCTGTATTCCAAAACAATTAAATATCAGTGCCGATAAGGTAGAAGCTAATGGCGTGATCAAAAAGTATTACGGCCAATTGGCAGAGTATTTATCAAAAGATTATGATGTCATAACACTACAATTCGATTGGCGAAAATCGGTGCGTGAAGCTGCAAGAGTACTGAAAAACAAGTTGGAGGCCATCATGCAAATGCACGAGGTGTCTATTCATGTGGTGGCGCACTCTATGGGGGGGGTGGTAGCGCGTCAATGTATGATTAATCATGCCAATACTTGGAAAACCTTTAAAGAAAATGAACAAAACAAGTTTGTAATGCTAGGAACTCCGTGGATGGGTTCTTACCTTATTATGGAGGTTTTGACAGGGCACAGCAAGCGTGTAAAGCAATTAGCAGCAATAGATTTCAAGCATGATCGTGCAGATTTGCTTACTATTTTTTGGAAATATCCAGGCATTTTTGAGCTATTACCTTTAGAAAAACAAACAAATAATGTATTTGAAGATGTACGTTTTTGGGAAGCATTACAAGAACGGTGTAAGCTAAAGCATATGCCTTCTCCCACTAGTAATACTAGATCTTTGGGAGATTTTGCTGATTATAAAACTAAAACATTGACCTATCTTGACGGGTTGGAATCATCAGATTTTGACAATATTTTTTATATCTGTGGTAAAGCTGATAAAACCGTATTTAATTACCGATTCAAAGATCGATTTTTTTCGCGCAAAGACAAGCTCATTTATCTAGCAACGAATGAAGGTGATGGGAGTGTTACTTGGGCTACTGGAATTCCGAAGCAATTAATGAATTCTGAACGCTTGTTTTATACCAATACCACACATGGCAATCTTGCCAACGAGCCTGCTATTTTTGACGGAATAGCAGAGCTCTTAAAAACGGGTAGAACGAATAAACTCTCTACACAACGTCCTAGCTTGAGAGGAGGAGAGGTGATCACTGAAGTGCATGATTATGCAGAACCTTTGTATAATTCGGATGCGGTCGTAAAGGCTTTATTCAATACGGGAGAAGAGACGCAACCAGAAACAGAAGCTTTTACGGTGAAAATAATTCATGGTGATCTCAAAACAGCGAGCTATCCAGTTGTAGTGGGACACTTTTTCTCCGACCTAATTCTTAGTGCAGAAAAGGCCTTGGATGAGTATTTGAATTACCGTCTCTCACAACGAATGGAAATTGGCTATTATCCTGGAAAAATAGGGGAGAGTGAGGTTTTTTTTAACCTGAATACGCAACCCAAAGGAGCCATTGTTTGTGGATTAGGAAGCACAGAAACGTTGACGCCCTATCTGTTATCAAAAACAGTGCGATTGGCAGTACTGAAGTATGCCATGTTTATGCGAGACAATTATACGCTTCCAAAAGCTAAAAAATATGCCAATGGGATGTCATTTATTCTCATGGGTATTGGTTATGGCAAATTACCGATAGAAGATTCAATCAAAGGTATTTTACTAGGTGTTGCTAGTGCTAATGAGCAAATTCGGCAAACAGGAGATGGGCTTAAAGCTATTAAGGATATTGAAGTAATCAATTATTATGAATCTATTGCTAGTCAGGCCTATTTTTCTTTTACACGATTAAAAAACAGTGATGACCGCATCGTATTTAATGTAGAAAAAGGGATCTCAAAACGAACAGGTGCCAAGAAACGGCAACAATTCCATAGTGACGAATATGATTGGTGGTACAATTTGCACATCAATAGTATGAAAAATACGGATGCTATTTGTAGTGAAGAAGACAAGGTAGATGGGTTTAATTATTATTCGTCTAATGGTTTAGCACGCGTCGAACAGGAAATGGTGGGGATTGGTTTACACAAGATCAATCACTTGGTAGAAGAAATGTCATCCAGTGCCGTATGGGATTCACGTTTATCAAAATCTTTATTCGAAATGCTAGTGCCCAATGAATTCAAAAATACCTTTAGAAATCAGGCAAAAATTGTACTTAAGTTGGATAAAGATGCGGCGCAAATCCCATGGGAGTTGTTACATGATTTTACGACTTCAAAAGTGCCAGCATCGGTTAGCTCAGGATTTATCCGACAATTAGTGACTGAGGATGCTGGGAACTTCCGGCCAGTAGCGTTGAATGTAAATGAAGTTCTTGTTGTTGGTGACCCGCAATATCATCGAGCTGATTTACGACCACTACAAGCGGCAAAAGTTGAAGCGGAATGGGTTGCGGAAGTACTAGAGAATGCAGGTTACACCACCCACGCTTTAATCAACCGAAATGCTAAAGATATTATGATGGACTTCTTTAGTAGAAATTATAAAATCATGCATTTTGCAGGCCATGGGGTGTATGATTCAGATAACTGTGATATCGGTATCGCCATTGGCAATGGGATTAGTATTGATCCAGCCATGATTAATCAATTAGGCTATGTACCAGAGTTTGTATTTATTAATTGTTGTTTTTCTGGGGTGATTGCCACAGAAGATGAAACCTACAGTCGTAACCGATATCGGTTAGCTGCCAATGTGGGTACGCAGCTCATAGAAATGGGGGTAAAGGCAATTGTTATTTCTGGTTGGGCAGTGGATGATGCCGCTGCCAAAACATTTTCCGAAACCTTTTATCAACGGATGCTTCAAGGTTATGATTTTGGAAGTGCTGTGCAAATGGCACGGCTCGATACGTATCAAAATCATAAGGGAACCAATACTTGGGGTGCGTATCAATGTTATGGAAATCAATTTTACAAATTCAAATCAAAAAAGAAATCAAAACAAAGTGCCGAAGGCTATGTGGTAGCATCACAGGTGCATACGGATTTGGATAATTTACTGGTGGCACTGCGAGAAAAGAAAGAAGATAAGCATTCTGTTCAAACGAAGCTAAATACCTATTTGGATCGTGCTCAAGAGTGTAATCTTCTCGATGCAATGGTGTTGGAGAAAGAAGCATTAATCTATGATGAATTAGGGATGAATGCCATTGCTTATCAAAAATATAAAACGTTGTTTGCGTATGATAATGGGAATTACTCGATCAAAGCGTTAGAGCAGTATTGTATTGTGCAAGCCCATTTGGTCGAAGAAAAACTGAAGCAAGCACAACAGGGAAAACAAAAAACAAAAACGCTCAAAATTGTTGAGGAGTACATTACAGAAATAGCATTTTTGACATTGGCAGGAAAAAATGCGAGTAGATTAAATATCGTGGGTAATGCCTACAAACTTACTGCTAAGTATTTAGAAATCGAAAAAAAGATCGAACATCTAAATATTGCCTTCAATTATTACGAAGAAGCTTATAAAAGCACAAGTGATAAATATGATGGACAAAGTCTAGATGCGGAGTCTAATAGGATATTTATCGCCTATTTCTTGAAACTATTGAAAGATGACGGGGCCATGGATCGGATTTTAGAATCCAAAGGGCTTAAAAATATATCAGATCTTGACAAGTATTTAGAAGAATTTTACAAAGAATTAGATGATTACGACACTTCAGATTTGGACATATCGGTGCTGATCGGTATGACTGAAGTGAGTTATTGTCGTATCCTACTTACTGGTGAACATGAAGTATTGGATAAGAAGATATTGCGACTTTATAAAGAAACTTTTGAACTACTGTTTAGTGCGCGTTATATCAAAATTGAGATTTCTCAAATTAACTTCCTGTTGAATTTTGTTAGTTCGAAAACGGTAATAGAACGTCTGGAATATATTAGAGGAGAATTGTTTAAGTATTTAAAGTAAGTAAAATGGCTACACTCTTTTTAGGAAGTTACGATACGGGTAAACGCCCTCTAAGTAGGAAGGATTACTTAAAGCCTTATCATATTGATGGGTTGTTATTACATAAAGTGAGCTTTCGTGATGACGATCGTACCAAGTGGCGTTCTTTTAGAGAAGTGTCTGGGGCAAATGTGCGATCCTTGCAACAATTTTTATTGCAAGCGGGTTTTATGCCCCGAGCATCATTGGATGGTGTTTTTGGGTATGTAACGCAAGCAGCAGTGCGTTTATTTCAGGAATATGTTCGTACCATTGATGGAGTAACTACCATGATACCTGATGGTTTTGTAGGTAAAACGACCTTGCAACATATGGATCGTTGGAAGCAAGAAGGAAAGGTGTCAGAATGGGGTAAGGCCTCCTCCAATACTCCAACACTAGCGTATAGCGATTGGATGACCTTATTAGGGAAAGCCAAAAAACATTATTTAGCGAAGCCTGGTCCGATAGTACAAAAGCTCAATGCGACCAGTCATACAGGGTCTACCAAGAAAACTGCAGATTGGACATTTGATCCCAATGCGATTCATTTGATAGGAGTGCGAAGAAACCAAACGACAAGAGTTCATACAAGGACTAACGATGATCTATTCTTTTTATTAATTAATGGAATGGTCTTCACTTTTTGGGGCTCTACCGATGCCAGTGCTAGTATGGCTAATAGAGCACACGAAGCATTTTTGATAGAGGGACAACATGTGTACCGCTTTGGATGGCATAAAATTACGAACGAAAAGAAAATATATCGCGCTTTGAAACCACAACATGCCAGTGGTGTGGCTATCGTACGAGATTGGGATAACGATAATGCGCTTACAAATAGCGATTTACAAGTGGTTAATGTCAATGGGAATAAAAAAAATCTTGAGATCAATAACTCGATAAATATTCATTGGACAGGTGTGGGAACTGCTAATTTTTCTGCAGGCTGTCAAGTAATTGCGGGGAAAAGCTATTTGAATCATCATGGAACACTTCAAGACTGTTCGCATTTTGCTTCCAAAAGTTATGCGGGTTTATCAAATGCTAAAAAGAAAACCAAAGGAGCTTATAATGTTTTTACAGACTTGTTATTATGCTACGCTAAAGAAGGAGTACAAGAACTGTATTATACCCTTGGTAGACAAGAATCACTAGCGCTTGACACCAATTTTGGTGTCGATTATGCGGACAAAGCTATTACAAAATTAAAAGCTATATAAAATGAAACGATTAAAAACTATTTGGATATTAGCTGCTTGTTTGTTACTCACATCCTGCTATTCCGTGAGGTTACGAAGTGTTA
>CAZYRG010000051.1:0-16683 GCA_964650425.1 uncultured Flavobacteriaceae bacterium | reverse complement strand
TTTTTGGTTTTTGGTTTTTGGTTTTTGGTTTTTGGTTTTTGGTTTTTGGTTTTTTCGGCAGAGCCGAAAAAACACTTCCATCATATATCTCTACCGCTTTAGATTACTACTTCATTTCGCAATAAACCTACAAGGTCAGAAAAGAGACCTTGCAGGTTGTACACATTCTCTCTTTTCTCTTCTCTCTTCTCTATTTTCTCTTCGCTATCCCTTCTAAAATCTAACTTCTAACTTCTTTATAATATCTTTCGGTAATTTGCTCATGGCTTTTGAGAGTTTTTTTGACCCAATCCATGCGTTTTTCCAATTGCTCTTCCGGCGTAAGCCTCCAATCAAAGGATGAACTATTCCGTAATTGTGATGTCAGTTGTTGAAGAATAATGGCAGCGGAGACAGAAATATTCAAACTTTCTGTAAAACCCACCATAGGGATTTTCAGTTTTATATCAGCGGCTTCCAAGACTTCTTGGCTTAGGCCATCCGTTTCTGTACCAAAAAACAATGCTGTCGGCTGCGTTAATTCAAACGTATCTAATGTAATTGCACCTTCATGTGGTGTAGTGGCTACTAACTGATACCCCGCTCCTTTTAAACTTTCTATACACTGACCTGTCGTATTATAACGATTTACATCCACCCATTTCTGAGCACCCATAGCAATCTCACGATCAATTTTCTTTTTATTCACCTCCTCTATCACATGCATATTTTGCACGCCAAACACTTCACAACTACGCATAACGGCACTTGTATTATGTAATTGATAGACATCTTCTACAGCTACGGTAATATAATTTGTTCGTGATGTCAGCACCTTTTTATTCAATGAACGTCTTCTATCCGTCAAAAACGATTCGAGATAGTTTAATAATTTTTGGTCCGTCATAGCGCCTATTATTCTATAAGAGTATTTCAATGTAAAAAATGTGACCTAACAAATCAAAAGAAATTTACATAAAAAAAGAGAGTCTCTTAAAAAAGAGACTCTCAACGGTTAAGGTTAGTTAGTTTAACCGACTATTGCATATTTAAAAACATGCAGCTAGTTTACTTTCTAGTTATTGATCAAACGGAATTCAGTTCTTCTGTTTGATGCGTGCTGACGCTCAGTACAAGAAACTCCGTCAGAACATCTGTTTTTCAATTTGTTTTCTCCGTAACCATTAGCTACCAAACGGCTATTGTTAACGCCTTTAGAAATCAAATAGTTTACAACCGCTTGTGCTCTTCTTTCAGAAAGTGCTTGGTTGCTTGACTTAGACCCTCTAGAATCTGTATGAGAAGCGATTTCCATTTTTGATCCTTCGTTTTGCGCTAATACAGGCATTAATCTAGAATCAATTAAACTCTTTGCAGTAGCTGTCAATGTAGCACTTCCAGTATTCCAGTTGATTGGTAAAGCAGAATATTCTACTAAAGAACACTCAACTTCTTTCCAAGTAGTCAAACCACCTTTTTGCTTCAATACTTCTTTAGAAACAGTCTTATATTTTGCAGGAACAGTTTCTTCTGTAGTATATGCATCTTTGTCCAAAACAGTTTTTGTAATCGTAGAAAACTCAGCAGGAATTACTTCTTCTACAACTGTTGCAGGAGATACAATTACTCTTCTTGTATAAGAACCGCTAGCCTCTCCAAGTGGAGTTCTATCTACACTTGCATCACTTACTAAAGTCTGCGTAGCTACTGTAGTAAATTCTGCTGGGTATCCTTTGTAACACCAGTAACGACAATCGTCTGGATTACTAGATGCACAATCAGGAGCTGGAGCACCTAATTCCCACTGCGCGTATGCAGATTTGATTTCAATAGTTTGGCTGTCAGTTCCAAATTTTGCTGGAGAAATAGCCAAAGTAGATCCACCTTGCTTTTTTACATACGTTACAGTTTCAGTACTGTATTTTGCAGGAACAATTTTTAATCTTTTATCTGCTGGCTTTACTTCAACTTTTTCAGTTACAGTTTTGAACGTCGCAGGATACTTTTTCAAAATTTTGTACGCAGGTGCTATCTCAACCTGTACAGTCTGATCTTCATAAATATCAGGAGTTGTACAACGCACATAACATTTTCCTGGTTGTGGATTTGCTGGAAGATCTTGTGCTTGTACTGTAAGCCCAAAAGATAACATCATTAAGGGTAGAATTAATTTTTTCATTTAGTTTTAATTTAATTGTTTTTTGTAAATGTGTTACTACTAAAAGTACAAAATTATGCATAGAATTTCATCAAAACTATTTTTTGAATCATTAAATAGGTCGTTTTTCGACAAGATGTGTCTTTTTACGATCAATGGCTCACCAAGTATAGAAACAAGCTTTTTGACGTCTTTTCCCTATAGCAATACTAAAAACACGTAACTTTATTCGCAACTACTTATAAATCAGTATTTTGAAAAACAAAACTAAGCTTTACTATAACTATCTTCATTTAAACAGCACTATAAAAAGCTGTTAAACCAGTTTCTTTTTTGCGCAATACTACTTAAATTGTATGCAGCATCGTAACCAGTTTTACTACTATGATTGAATTGAAAAACAAACAAGGCTCTAATGAATACCAATTTACACTAAAAGCTGATAATGGTCAGGTTATCTTTCATAGCTCCTTATATCCATCTAAAAACGAAGCGCTACAGGGAATCTCAATTGCTAAGGAAAGTTCCCCTAACCGTTGTAAATATGAGCGACAAACTGCTACCAATGGAAAATTCTATTTTAATCTAAAATCCCATAACAATAAAATTATCGGTGCAAGTCAACTATATTCTTCCGAATCTGGAATGGAAAATGGCATAAAAAATGTCAGAGATCACATTGCAGTTGCACAAATAAAAGAGGTATAGTCATACCAAACTTATTCTATATTTATAGTTGCTATTAAATCTAAAACCGTTTCATGCTGTTCTTGTGTATAATCTAAATGTGTGACCATGCGCATTTTCCCCTGTCCCATTCCATAAAAATGTACATCATGTTTTGCAAATGCTGCTACCACATCTTGATCCTCATAAGTGGTTTCAAAAATAATAATATTAGTATCTAAAGGAGCCACTTTTGTCACAAAGTCTTTTTTCGCTAGTGCTAACCCCAATTCTTTCGCTCTTTGATGATCCTCTACTAATCGTTGTCTATTATTCTCTATGGCATATTTTCCAGCAGCAGCCATATAACCTATTTGTCGCATCCCCCCTCCGAGTACCTTACGCACTCTCATGGCGCTATTCATCAACCTAGCCTTTCCTAATAAAACAGATCCCATAGGTGCTCCTAATCCTTTACTCAGGCATACAGAGATGGTATCAAACATAGCTCCATAGGCTAATGGGTCCGTATTTGTTGCGATCATGGCATTCCATAAGCGTGCCCCATCCAAATGCAGACCTAAATTGTGAGTAGTACAAACCTCCTTAATCTTTTGGATCTCTGATAGCGTATAGCAAGCTCCACCTCCTTTATTCGTGGTATTTTCTAAACACACTAAACTTGTTAATGGGCTATGATAAAAATCAGGAGGATTAATAGCTTCTGCGACTTGATCTGATGTAATAATTCCCCGATTTCCGCTAATTAATTTACAAGAAACACCGCTATTAAAAGAAATCCCTCCTCCTTCATAATTATAAACATGGGAATAATGATCTGCGATAAGCTGTTCTCCAGGTTGTGTATGTAGTTTGATTGCAGCTTGGTTTGCCATGCTACCAGAAGGAAAATATAATGCTGCATCCATCCCAAACATGGCCGCTATTGTATCCTCTAACTTATTTACTGTAGGGTCTTCTTTATAAACATCATCACCGACTTTTGCCATAAACATAGCATCTAACATCCCTTTTGTAGGCTTTGTTACCGTATCACTTCTTAAATCTATTCGCATTACTTACTATTTCTTAAACTAATAAGGTGTTACGCTAAAATACAGCTTCACTTGGCGCTATGAAGTATTTTATAAGAATTTTAACCCAGACAAATCTCAAAAATTAGCATCAAAAAAGCCTATAGATCAGTACAGGCTTTTTTAGATAGGTAGGCAAAAAAAGGTATAAAATATGTAAATAGTTAGTAATTAATAATTTCAAATTCACTACGTCGATTCAACTGATGTTCTTCTTCCGTACATGCCGTTTGACAATCCACTACTGGTAGGGATTCTCCAAATCCTTCAAAACGCATTCTTCTTGCATTGACATAACCAACAAGTGCCAAATAATTTCTGGTTGACTCTGCTCGTTTGGCCGATAACACCTGATTATATCCTGCAGAACCTCTATTATCGGTATGAGAGCTAATCTTGATTTCAACACTTTTATAGCGCTCTAATTTTTCTGCTAGCTTATCCAATTCTTTTTTGGAATCTGCTCTAATGGTCCAACGATCGTAATCAAAATAAATTGGCGGAAGTTGAAAAAATAATTTCCCATCCTTTTCCACAACTTTTGGTCCTTTATCATCTGCCAACAACGCTTTTTGAATTTCTTCTTTATTCAACGCTGGTGCTACAATTCCACCAGGAATCCGAATGGTATCCCTCGTAGAGGTAGCTACTTGCGGTTCTGGTCTCTTATCCAAATATAAGATATACGTCTCCTCATTTTTCTCCAATACTTTTGCGAATTTTTGCCCATCGAAATAGCCATCTGTTTTAGCTGAATATTGATAGGTTCCCGGCAATATATTTAAGGTAAAAGCTGATGTCGTATCCAAGGTGTTCCCATATAATATTTTTTCATCCGAATCTATTAATGAAATAGTTACATTCGGAATATATTCTTTAGTGTCTTTATCACGTACTTCGAATTTTGCAACATATTCGCGAATAAAAATTTCTCCAATCTGTTCAAAATTATAGATATCATCATTGGCCCTAGATCTATTTGAGGAGAAAAAACCTTTATTTTTACCATAATAACTTAGGGAAAAATCGTCATACTGTGAATTGATCGGAGCCCCAAGGTTTATTGGCTTTGTAAAACCTCCTTTGACATTTTCGGAGACAAACAAATCCATCATTCCAACTCCCAAATGTCCATTTGATGAAAAGAATAAATTACCTTCTTCTGATATAAACGGAAATTGTTCTCGCTGATCTGTATTGATCACTGACCCTAAATTTACAGGTGTTCCATAAGAACCTTCCGGATTCACATCTACATAATAAATATCAAAACCTCCTTGACCTCCAGGAATATTGGCTGCAAAATACAATTTAGAGCCATCCGGGCTTAACGCAGGATGCTCCATAGAATGTCCAGCGGCATTAAAAGGTAGTTTTTCTGGTTCTGACCAAACACTATCCTTCATAACGGTCTTATACAAATATATTTGGTTGGTATTTAAGGTATCAAATTTCTTTTTGCCTTTTTCACTATTACTTCTGGAGAAATAAAATGTTTTTTTGTCTTTACTAAAACAAAAATTTCCTTCATGTAATTTAGAATTCACCATATTAGAATATGACTCAGGCACGCTAACTGGACGAAGTTTATCCGAAATTTTTACTTGATAAATATCAAGAAATGGACGATGTGTCCATTTATAATTTTTGTCCAACAATCCATTCAATCCATCTCTAGGACGATCAGAAACAAAATACACAGTACTATCCACTTTTACAGCGCCAAAGTCAGCATAAGCAGAGCTAATTTTCGATTTACTTATAGCATAATCTTCTGCTTTAATTTTTAAAGCTTCTATTTCAATCAAAGCTGCTTCTTTGTCCAAGAAATCATTTCTATTCTTTTTGAAGGTTGCTAGATATTCGATAGCTCCTTCATGATCTCCTAATGCAGAACGTAATTGATACATCATAAAATTATAACGATTATCAAAATTCTTATCTTCTTCAGGATATTTACCTTTCATATATAAAGAAAGGTACAAGGTTGCTCTTTTATATTCATATACGTTATAATAAGAGTTTGCCAAACGTTCTAATACTTTTTTACTAGACCCTTTGTCTAGCTCCAACTTGTAATTCTCGGCGGCATTGATGTAATCCCCTTTTTCATAAAAGCGATCTGCTCTTGTTTTCTGTTGTGCGAATGCTCCCTGGACCATAAAGAGCAACGATATGAGTAGTACTTTGTAGTTCATAATTAAAAGAATCTGGGAGATGTATATTTTTTACTTAGGCTGAGTAGATCAAAGTTATAAAGCAAAATAATTTCATGACTACCACTATTAAAATCTTGTAAGTCTCCTAAGGAATAATCATATGAATATCCAACTTTGAAGTTATGAGTCACATTAACGCCAGCAATACCAATCAAGGCATCTTGTAATCGATAGGACACTCCAAGTTCAAAGCGCTCAAGTATTAATGAATTCAACGACAGGTCAAAAGTCAATGGCGCCCCCACCACCGACTTTATCACTGTAGAAGGTTTTAATTTTACATCTGTAGATAAGTCAAAGACATATCCAGCGATGGCATAGGCATGTATCGCATCTTCGGATTGGATCGCATTATCGATGCTAACATCGTTGGGGATCAAATTCGGAGAAGACAAGCCTGCATAAAAATTATCTGTAAATAAATACGCTCCAGCACCGATATTTAGTTTAGTACTTGAGTTATTGGTAAAACCAGCTTCATTAGCAACATTGGTTCCTGAAAAATTTAATTGTGTATTGCTCATACCTACCTTTAATCCATAAGAAAGACTCATCCATTTGGACAACTTTGTGATATATGCAAAATCTACATTAAAATTATTGTTATTAACAATATCTCCTATTTCATCATGGGTAAAATTCCCAGTAAGTTCAATTTTTTCATTAATTGGCACATGTGCAAAAGCATTGATCGTAGTAGGTGCTCCATCAAGTCCCACCCATTGCGTACGATATAAACTACCTACATTAATCAAACTAGGTTGTCCAGTAACATATGCCGGATTCACAATACTCATATTATAAAGGTATTGGGAATATTGTGCGTCTTGCTGACCATAAGTACTACCTACAGCAAGGAAAAATCCAATAATAAATGCATATAGTTTTTTAGTCATCTTATTTGCTTAAATAGAAATTACCCTGAATTGGTCTATTATCATTTTTGTTTGGGTTTAGCACATAGAAGTACACTCCAGAAGGTAAATTTTTCCCTAACTGAATACCTGTATTCCCTATTCCTCTAAACTCTTCGGTACTTTGATTTGCTTTGTAAACCAATGTTCCATAGCGATTAAATATTTGCAATTCAAAAGTCTCAAAAACAGTTGGGATATTGAAATTTTGATCTCGCCATTGGGTGATATTAAAACTATCATTCTCACCAGGAACATCTGGTGTTACACCATCCTGAAATTCTAAGGTACAATCTCCTTCTCCTAGGTTGAGGATATTAAACGTTACTTCTAGTCTTGTAGATTCGCAACCATCAGCCTGAACAGCAACATACAATTTTTGACCATCAATCAATAATGTATTTAATGGCACCGTTTGATCACCATCAGGAGCAGCATACCAAACAACATCATCTAGAGTTTCATCTATATCAGAATAAGCAACTTGTTCCACACTTGCCAATGTTGCCGCCTCTAGAATACAAAACTCTGTTGGAGACACCACATCTGGTTGACGTGTATCTATAATCAGTACTTCAACATTTGCTGATGTACTAAAGCAATTATCATCGTTCACCGTATAAGTAAAATTGTAAAGGTCCCCAGGTAAATCTGCAAAAACAAAACCGCCATTAGGAACAATAGCCCCATCGGTATTGTTACCAACAGTGAAAACTCCACTAAGATTGGTGTTTTGCGGCAATAGATTGAATAAATTGGTTTGCCCCTCCTCTTTACAAAAAATACCACTTACATTTTCAATTTCCGGAATAGATTCATTAATTGTAAGCTCTATACTAGACACATCTGAAGTTGTACATCCACTGTTTGAAGGAACAGTATATACATAAGTACCAGAAGGCCAACCACTAGCTAAATTCAATCTCCCAAGATGTGGAGCAGGATCGGCGACCAAATTAGAATTATAACCACTTCTTTCTTCCGTCCAAAAACCATTGGTGTCGGCTGCGCCCGTCAAAAAAGAAAAAAGATCAATCGTGATAGCATCCCTATTTTCATCCAATCGACAAACAGAAAACGGACCACCTACGCCAGCATTGGGTTCTTTGTAAATACGTATCGTAAGCGTTGCCGAATCAATACATCCTTTATCTGTTGTTGTCGTATAGGTGAAATTAAAATTTTGTAATTCAGTGTTAAGTGTCGGGATTGGAAAATCATTGGGAACAACCAATCCATCGTCATCAGTCCATATTCCCGTAGTAGCTATTGCATCTCCATTTGTTTCTAAAACACTCCGCAGATCAATAGTCCCTTCCGATTCACAAAATTCTGGAATTAACATTTGAGCAGATGGTGTATCTTCTCCAGCATAATCCACTGGATTGATTATAATTCTAACCTGTCCTGTTAGAACATCACAAGGTAAATCACAAAAGGAACCTACTGGAACATTTAGGCTATAAGGATTACAAAACACCATAAGATCCATTGGAGCGCAATTAATTCGTGGGTGTACTGCGTACTCAAAAACATATTCTCCTGGTATATTATTCGTAGTAATAGTAGCAAAAGAACTATACCCCGGTGGTGGTATGGAAGTTTGTGTAACCAGTCCTAAATCCGAATTCCCAGAAATGAGTCTCCAGTTGGTAAATCTATCATCATTATATTCGAATGATACTGGTCCACTGGGTGTTACCTCCTCAGTAAATTCTAACAAACTATATAAACTGACTGATTCAGGGGTATTCGCACAGAACTCGGGAACAGGAACCGTTGGTGACTGACCAAAAGGACGAAGTTTTTCATAAATCGAAAATTGCACTGTTGCCGTGTCTGGCACACAAACTACTGATCGTTTTTGAACTCCATATTTAAAATCATATGTTTCACAACCAAATCGTATCCCTTTGTCTGCTACTAATTGATCATAAATCCTTCTTATATTCACGGTTTGATCTGTCGGACCATCTATCTCACCTGTAATGTCTGGTACCCAATTACCTCCAAGATCTTCATTTAACAAATATTCATCATCACTCAACATAATATCATTTTCATAGATATTATTGGGATCTTCGAACTCATCTTCACAAATAAAAATCAACGATGCGGAACCAGCAGAAACTTGTCTGGTAACAGAAATCTTAACTGTAGTTTGTTGAACAGGATCACATGGACCTATACCTAGCACTGTATAAGTAAATTCAAAAACCTCTTGATTAAAAACTTCAGAAGAATCATAAGGAATCTCAAAAGTCCATGAAGATCCTCCAGCTCTCGTAACGATAGTACTAGTACCATCATAGGACCATGTACCGTTCAAATGTCCTGGAGGGATTCCATTAGAAATATCATTCAATAAGGTATTATTCATATCAACAATATCAGAATCGCAAGATTCTAAACTAATATCATTAGTTGGCGAAGTTACTCGGGCGATTCCCGAATAAGGCCCAAGGATTAATTTGAGTGTCAAAGCAACCCCACTAGTACATTGCGCATTAGTCAATTCAAAAACGTAATCATCCACTGTCTCCGATGCCCTCGGAAGATCCCACAAACTTAAATCTCCGGTGGCTGTATCAAGTGAAGCTCTAAGTTGCTGATTGATTATGACCCATGTACCATTATCTACAGGAGTTATTAGAGGGTTTTGTGTTACATATTCATCATACAAATTAATAATTCCGTCAGGTATATTGTTACCATCAGAATTATCACTATCAATTATAGACATATCACATATAGAAATCACAACTTCTTCTCCACATGTTTGCGCAAAAGAAAAAGAGGAAGAGAAGACTACTAATACGAGAAATGTAATTTTTTCTAAATAACTCAAAATTTAAATTATTAATTAAACTTATTAACAATTGTTTATAAGTCAAAAGTATAAAATTTTTAACAAGAACAAAGAAAAAACTTCGTTTTATATATATTTTTTTGCCTTTTATCGGCTTTTGCTAGCATAAAAAGCTTAAAAAAAGCGATTTATAAGTAAAAAATGAATAAAAAAACCAATTACAATCCAATTTTCACTCATAAATTTTGTGATTTTAAAGCAAATTAGACAGATTGTCGATAAAAAGAACAACTTGTCGATCACTATTTTCATTGTAAAAAAAGCTGTAAAGATGAGTTATTAATCAGCTATTAACATATAATAGTTGCAAAAGTGAACAACTTGTTAATAGCAGTTTGTGATCATTGATTGATAAAAGCAATACTATTTACAGCAACAATAGCTGCAGTTTCTGTGCGTAATCTTGTTGCACCAAGACTTACGGGAGCGTATCCCAAATCCATTGCGCTTTGGATTTCTTTTTTAGAAAAATCTCCTTCAGGGCCAATCAAAAGCAGTACTGCTGTCTTTGGTTGTATCGCATTTTTCAAGAGGTCTTTATGAACCTCATCACAGTGCGCTATATATTTATTTGTTTCTTGATGAGACTGCTTTATAAATTCTTTAAACGTGACTGCTTCATTCAAAATTGGCAGATAGTATTGTAATGATTGCTTCATAGCACTTTGCAAAATTCGTTGTAATCGTTCTGGTTTTATAACTTTTCGCTCACTATGATCACAAATAATCGGTGTAATCTCGTCCACACCTATTTCTGTTGCTTTTTCCAAAAACCACTCATAACGATCGTTCATTTTGGTGGGAGCTACTGCCAAATGAACATAATAGTCTTTTTGAGGATATGCTTTATGTTCCAAAAGAGTTACTTGACATACACTTTGCGTAGCCAATGTAAGTTCTGCAGTAAACAAACTGCCCTTACCATTTGTAATATAAAGCAGATCGCCTTCTTTCTTTCGCAACACTTTTGCGATATGCTTACTTTCTTCCCTACTAAATTTGTAAGAAATAACAGTATTAGAAAGATCAGGACTGTAGAATAATTGCACGGTACTAAATGAATATTTTATAGTGAATATTTTATAATACTATATATTGAAACGAAAAATGGACAAATGCGCACACGTAATCAATAATAAATGATGACAATAAAAATAATGAATAATCAAATAGCAAATCGAGCCTTGGCAACAATATGCTGATCGGTAAAATCTTCTTTTTGATATTTCAGATAGCCTACAATAGCAATCATTGCGGCATTATCGGTCGTAAATTCAAATTTAGGAATATGGGTGGTCCATCCATACATAGACTCTCCATCTTTAAGCGCCTTACGAATCCCTGAATTAGCTGATACTCCTCCTCCTATCGCAATGGCATTGATCCCTGTTTCTTTAGCAGCTTTTTTCAATTTATCGACCAAAATATTGATAATAGTGTACTGAATCGAAGCACAAATATCATTCAGGTTTTCTTGAATAAAATTAGGGTTATCCTTTACATTTTTTTGAATAAAATACAATACTGCAGTTTTGAAACCGCTAAAACTAAAATTCAAGCCAGCTACTCGTGGTTTGGTAAATGGAAATGCCAATGGATTGCCTAATTGTGCATTTTTATCAATCAAAGGACCACCTGGATAGGGTAATCCCAAAATCTTAGCACTCTTATCAAAAGCTTCTCCAACAGCATCATCAATAGTTTCTCCGATAACATCCATCTCAAAATGATCAGATACCTTAACAATTTGTGTATGCCCACCACTGATGGTCAATCCTAAAAACGGGAATTTTGGAACCTCATACCCTTCTTCTTCTATAAAATGTGCCAAAATATGGGCTTGCATATGATTGACTTCAATCAACGGAATATCGAGCGCTAATGCCAATGATTTTGCAAAAGAAGTACCCACTAACAAAGACCCCATTAATCCCGGACCTCGAGTAAAGGCAATCCCATGTAATTGTTCTTTTGTAATTCCAGCTTGTTGAATCGCCTGATCTACAACAGGTACAATATTTTGTTGGTGCGCTCTAGAGGCCAATTCTGGAACCACGCCACCATACTGCTCATGGATTTTTTGCGTAGCTACCACATTGGACAATATTTTACCATTACACAAGACTGCTGCAGCTGTGTCATCACAAGAGGATTCAATTCCGAGGATATACGTATTTTGTTTGTCCATTAAGAGGAAAAAGGCATAGAAATTGTTAATATTGCCTACAAAGTTATAACAATAAAGTCATATCAGAAAAGCGGTCAAAATACTGGGCAGAATTATAGGGGTACTACTGCTCCTTTTTTTACTGTTGGTCTTGCTTTTTTCGATCCCTGCTGTGCAAACGTATATTGGAAGCAAAGCAACGGATTTCCTCAATAAAACTTATGGCGTAGACATTGAAGTCGAAGGGGTTGGTCTTACTTATGACGGCAAAATAAATTTGCAAGATATATTGATTCGTGATCATCATGAGGACACCTTAATTTATGCTGAGACCATCAAAACTTCTTTGATAAGCGTTGCGAGTGTTAAAGAAGGACAACCAGAATTGGGCAAGGTTACTATCGATAACTTATTGTTTGACATGAAAGTTTATGAGAATGAAACCTCAGACAATCTAATGACCTTTGTGAGGAAATTCACTAAAAACAAAAAAAAGCAAAAGAAAAAATTCGTCTTATCAGCCACCGAAGTGACTGTCACCAATGGTCATTTCCTATACAGTAGTCACCGACTTGACACTCCCAAAATTCTTGATTTTTCGGATATCAAAATCGATGCAGAAGCACTTAAAGTTGATGGTGTTGATTTTTACATCAAGGTAAATGATGTAGCCTTCCTAGACCATCGAGGATTAGAAGTTGAGCATCTCAAAACAGACATGGTCATAACGCCCTCTGCAATGGTTTTTAACCAAGTTACTGCACAAACTCCAACATCGTTGATCAATTGTGATGTTCGTTTTGATTACGAACCTGGAGATATGTCCGATTTTTTGAATAAAGTCCAAACAACTGCTAGCTTCAAAGATTCAAAACTTAATACCAATGACCTGATTCCATTTTACAAAGGGTTTGGGAGTAACCAAAAACTTAACATCCAAAACATAAAATTAGCTGGTGTTCTCAATAACTTTACCCTAAAAGATGTTCGTATCACAGGAATGGATCGCTCGATTATACAGGGAGACATGATCGTTACTCAAGTATTCTCTAAAAAAGCAAAAGATTTTAAACTAAGAGCCGATTTCAAAAAACTACATACCAATTACTATGACTTGATAAATCTAATGCCAAAAGTATTAGGGAATTCGCTTCCAAAACAATTACATCTATTTGGAAATGTAAATGCTACTGGAAATAGTATTATTACGAAAAAAGACTTGGACATTGATATGGAAGTGAGCTCACAATTAGGGGACGTTTCCGCTTTTTTGATTTTGGGGAACCTTGACAACGTACTAAATGCTACCTACAATGGAAACCTTATGGTGCGTAAGTTTGATCTAGGAACCTTATTAGAAAAAAAATCTTTAGGCTTTACTACTTTTAACCTAGATGTAGACGGACGTGGATTTACTCGGGCCAATTTGAACACACAATTAGAAGGAAGGATTCAGAATTTAGATTTTAATGGGTATTCCTATAATAGCATATCTGTAAAAGGAAATCTAAAAGATCCCATTTTTGATGGAGAATTAATTTCTAATGATCCAGATTTTAGATTACAATTTAACGGAGTAGCGGATCTTTCTTCCGAAATAAATAATTATGATTTTACAGCCGATGTAGAATTTATTGACCTCAATCACCTCAATATTTTTAAACGTGATAGTGTGTCACAATTTAAAGGTGGTGTGGTAATGAAAATGAAAGGCACTTCTATTGATGATGCTTTTGGAACGATATCTTTTTCAGAAACTTCATACCTTAATCAAAACGATGATTATTATTTCGATGATTTCGAGATAAACTCCTCATTTTCGGATGAAGGTGTACGTACTATCACAGTAAATAGTCCTGACATTGTTGAAGGAAAGGTCAGAGGGATTTTCAAATTTAAAAATGTATATGACCTTTTTAGAAACGCTATCGGAAGTCTGTACACCAATTTTGAAGCAATCAATCAAACCGATAATGAGTTTATGGATTTTGACTTCACCATCTATAACAAGATTGTTGATGTGTTCTTTCCTCAGATCAAATTCGGCCCCAACACTTCTATTAAAGGGAAAGTAGAAAGTGATGAGTCAGAATTCAAGCTTACTTTTAAATCTCCGGAGATTAAAGTTTTTGATAACTTAATTCGGCGTATTAATGTCCAGATAGATAACAAAAATCCATTATTCAACACCTATATTGCTGTAGACAGCGTAGCGACCAAAAATTATGATGTATCCAAATTCAGTATGATTAATGTGACATTGAACGATACACTTTTCATGCGATCAGAATTTTTTGGCGGATCCCAAAAAGAAGACAAATTCAACCTTAGCTTTTTTCATACGATTAATGAAAATAATAAATCCGTATTGGGTATTCGAAAATCGGACATTCTCTTTAAAGGAAATACTTGGTATCTAAATGAAAAAAATGATCGTTACAACAAGGTCGTATTCGATAATCGTTTCAAAGATGTCAAAATTGATTCGTTAGTCTTGAGTCATGAAGAAGAAGAAATCCGTTTGGCTGGTATTATCAAAGACACTACCTATAAGAATATTAAATTGGATTTCACAAACGTAATATTAGAAGATATCACTCCTATTATTGAAGGCTTAGAACTATCAGGTTTGGTGAATGGAAAACTAGATATAGTACAAGAAAATGGCGCATATTTCCCTAATTCTTCTTTAGAAATAAGTAACCTTGGCATTAATAATATTCCCTTAGGGCTTTTGCAAATGGATGTGATAGGCAATGAAAATCTAAGCCAATATGGTGTCAACACGGTACTCACTAATAATACGCTAGAAACATTAAAAGGAATTGGTGCCATTTCTGTATCCGAAAAATCTTCTGATATTGACTTAGACATCACTTTAGACGGCTTTGATCTTCAGGCCTTCAGCCCATTAGGTAAAAATATCATTCAGAATATTAGAGGACTCGTTTCTGGTGAAGCACAAATCTCTGGCAATTATAAAAACCCTGACATTAATGGTCTAGTCACTTTGAGTAAAGCTGGGCTTAAAATCCCTTACCTCAACGTAGATTTTGATTTTGAAGAAAAAGCTAAAGTGCGATTAAGTAAACAGCTATTCAATTTTGATAATATTGCCGTTACTACAACAAAACATAACACCAAGGGCACACTAAATGGTTTTATCAAACATCAGAATTTCAAAAAATGGAACCTTGATTTGGACATTAGTTCAGATCGTTTACTCGTATTAGACACCAAAGATGATGATGATGTATTGTATTATGGTACTGCTTTTATCGATGGAAAAGCCACTATCAAAGGCCCAACAGATGCTTTAGTTATAGATGTTGCAGCTACTTCGGAAAAAGGTACTGAATTCAAAATTCCGTTAAATGATATCGAAACTATTGGCGACAACAACTATATTCATTTCTTGAGTCCAAAAGAGAAAAAAGCACGTTTGTCTGGTGAGGAAGTGATTATTGAAGAAGTAAAGGGGCTTGAGTTAAATTTTGACCTGGACCTAAATAACAATGCCGAAGTAGAAATTGTAGTAGACAAAGAATCTGGTAGTAGTCTCAAAGGACGTGGGGCAGGAACACTATTGATCGAAATCAATACCAATGGAAAATTCAATATGTGGGGAGATTTTGTCGCATATCAGGGAGTTTATAACTTTAGGTATGGGGGGATTTTGGATAAAAGATTTGACGTACGACAAGGAGGAAGTATTAACTGGGAAGGTAGTCCTACAGGAGCAATACTAGATATAAGTGCGGTCTATAGTACAGAAGCGAACCCTAGTGTTTTATTAGAAAATCAACCTACTAGCCGCAAAATACCCGTAGATGTGATTATTGACTTACAAGGGGAGCTACTAAAACCAGATTTGAGTTTTCAGGTAGAATTCCCTAATACGAGTTCTACTGTAAAAAGTGAATTACAATATCGGATGAATGATCGTAACGAAAGAGAACGACAAGCTCTTTCTTTAGTATCGCAAGGACGCTTTTTGACGGATGCAAGTTTAGGGCAAGGAGAGATTATCACTGGTAATCTGGTGGAACGTGCTTCTAGCCTGGTAAATGATATTTTTTCTGATGATGATGATAAATTCCAGGTAGGATTGGATTATGTACAAGGAGATCGTAACCCTATTCAGGATACCAATACGGCGGGCAGGTTAGGGGTTTCTGTGTCTACTCAGATTAGTGATCGTATCATGATTAATGGAAAAGTAGGGGTTCCAGTTGGTGGAGTTAGTGAATCTGTAATTATAGGAGATGTAGAAATTCAGTTCTTGCTCAATGAAGATGGTACCTTACGTGCTAATATTTTTAATAGACAAAACGATATTCAGTTTATCAGTGCTGGTGAAGCAGATGGCTATACCCAGGGAGTTGGACTCTCCTATACCTATGACTTTGATAATTTCAAGGAGCTACTAAGAAAAATCTTTAAAAACCAACGAAAAAAGAAAACCACCGATCAAAAGCAAACGAGCAAAAAAGAGGATATCGACACGCCTTCTTTCGTGAAGTTTAAGTGAGGTTAGAAGTTCTGATTGATTAACGATTAACGAATGTCGAGTAACGATTGTTGATTGATGAAGACTAGAAGTTGAAAGTTTTTTCG
>CAZYRG010000050.1:12179-16891 GCA_964650425.1 uncultured Flavobacteriaceae bacterium | reverse complement strand
ATGAACATATTTTTGAGACAATCCCAGAAGGCACTTTAATGACCGACATTTTAACGTATGAAACTCCTTTTGGAATGGCAGGACAACTATTTGACAATATAGCTCTTAAACAATATTTAACCACATTTTTAGTTAAAAGAAATCAAGCAATACAATTAGCACTAAAATGAAACAACTACTTTTTATCTAAATCATAATTTTATCCAAAAACGCTCCCTCATAGAACTTCTATATACTCCAAAAGCAACTTTGTTCCAGTTTTTATGTTATTTTTGAGAAACTATAAATACAAAAAAATGCCAGAACATGCTGTAGACCCCAATCAGTGGATTGATAATTACAGTGATTATCTATTTAATTACACTATAGTTCGGGTAGATGATCGCGAAATTGCAAAGGATTTAGTTCAGGAAACTTTTTTTGCTGGGCTAAAATCTATGAAAAATTTTAAAGGAGAAGCCAGTGAACGCACATGGCTTATCTCTATCTTGAAAAGAAAAATTATTGATTATTATAGAAAAATTAATAGTAATAAAGGAAAAGCTGAGGTTCGTGTAGGCTATAACTCTGATAGCGAAAATGAAGGAGAATGGTTAGAAGAACGTGTCGCCGATCCCTTTGATATCAATGCGGAAAACGATATGGAGAATTCTGAATTGGGATTAGCCATACATAATTGTATTGGAAAATTACCTGAAAAACAGGCTATTATTTTCAAAATGAAGACCATTCAGGATTTTGATACCGAAGCAATTTGTAATGAATTCAATATTACTCCGTCTAACCTATGGGTGATCATCCATAGAGCACGAACAGCACTCGCAGAATGCATGAAAGCAAATTGGTTTTAAATATGAAGAAAAAATGAAAAAAGAACGAAAAAATAAAATTTTTATCCCCTGTGAAGAAGCAAGACATACATGCGATAAAAACCAGTACAAAGAAGCCTCCTTTTGGGAGATGATAAAATTAAATGCTCACCTTTTATACTGTCGTGCATGTCGTGACTATACAAGAAACAACATGAAGTTGACCAAAATTTTTAAAAGTTCTGAAGTTCATACTATGAAAGCAGATGAGAAAAATGCTTTGAAGAAACGAATTGAAGAAGAACTAGCGAAATAGTACATGGCATAATACTACGATACCCCACCACATAATCGGAAGACTTTCGACCCAAAAGGCGCAAAAATATCGGGTTTGTTGCACTTCTGTTTTTACTATAAAAATGATAGCAATCAACAGCACTATTAACATGCTTATAATTTCATAATTAGACACGTCAGGCAACACTACCATTAGTAATACACTTGCGATTAAAAATGCTACTCCTACTTTTTTTGAGCGTTCTACCCCTATTAATTGAGGTACGGTTTTTAATGCAGTACTATCATAGTGCAAATCTCTAATTTCAAAAGGAATGGTAATAGCAATAACGAATAATAAGCGCTGGATCCCGACAATAACTACATCCCAACTCAAGAGAATACCATGATGGATAACAGGTAATAAAACGGTTACTCCAACCCAACAAATCGCAATTACGACAATCTTAAAACCAGGAAGGGTTCGCAATGTTTTTGCCCCCGAAAATACAGGTATCACATAACCAATAGTCAATACTAAAAAAGGAATAATTACTACTATAACTTTCTGCGAAAGCTGAAATCCAAAATAACACATTGTCATAAAGCATCCCAAAGAAAAAATCTGAATCAACCGAAGGGAAGGCGTCAAACTGCGATGATGCATCTTGGCTACAGGCGCATACTTGGTGAAATTATACCCTGTGATTGTAGCAAAAAACACAAAAAACAACAAGGTTCTATCAAGATCAATGGCCAATTGTAATGCGGTTAGACCAACCAAAGCGCATACTGCCAATGACACATGGATACTACTATTGATGTAAAAAGCAAAAAATTGTTGTAGAAACTTCACCATGTAAAAATACAGCTTCAAAAGCAGTCAACAATAGCTTTGAACAAAATCAAAATAGCCAAAGCTGTTAATAATACCGCTTTTTAGTTAAAAACTTCATCAAATACTGGAAGACAATTAGCAATTATTTAAGGTTTAAATTGGTATTTTTGCAAAAAATTAAACTAACACCCTATGCGTACTGATTCTTTTGAGATTAGACACATCGGTCCCTCAGCAAGTGATCGTGCAGATTTATTAAATTTTGTCAAAGCGGATTCTATGGAACAGCTCATTTATGAGACGATTCCTGATGATATTCGACTACAACAAGCTTTGCAATTAGATCCTGCGATGAGTGAACCGGAGTATTTGGCACACATCCAAGAATTATCAGCAAAGAATCAAGTATTCAAAACTTATATAGGACTAGGGTATCATGAAGCTTGTCTTCCTGCCGTAATCCAGCGTAATATTTTGGAAAATCCAGGGTGGTATACAGCCTATACGCCCTATCAGGCAGAAATAGCTCAGGGAAGATTAGAAGCCTTATTGAATTATCAAACCATGGTCTGTGACCTTACGGGGATGGAGTTGGCCAATGCTTCTTTATTGGATGAGTCAACCGCTGCGGGTGAAGCTATGACCATGTTATTCGCACTGCGCTCTCGTTCGCAAAAGAAAAGTGATGTTGTTCGCTTTTTTGTTTCTGACGAGGTGTTACCGCAGACCTTATCATTGCTACAAACACGGGCCATACCGCTAGGCATAGAATTAGTTGTGGACACGCCAGAAGCGTTTGATTTTGATACTTCGTATTTTGGAGCTTTATTACAATACCCAGGAAAAACGGGACGCTTGTATGATTACGCTTCTTTTGTAGAAAAAGCCCATAAAGCGGAAATTAAAGTAGCACTTGCTGCAGATATTTTGAGTTTAGTAAAACTAAAATCTCCAGGAAGTTTTGATGCGGATGTCGTCGTTGGTACTACACAACGTTTTGGAATTCCATTAGGATATGGTGGCCCACATGCGGCTTATTTTGCCACGCGAGAAGCATACAAAAGAAGTATTCCAGGTAGAATTATCGGCGTCACACAAGACAAAGGGGGGCAACGTGCATTGCGCATGGCATTACAGACCCGTGAGCAACATATCAAACGTGACAAAGCAACTTCCAATATCTGTACGGCGCAGGTATTACTTGCGGTGATGGCAGGAATGTATGCCGTATATCATGGTCCAAAAGGCTTAGATTATATCGCTACCAAAGTGCATCGTACTGCGGTAACCCTTTCGGATGCATTGACACAATTAGGGTATGAGCAAACGAACGACACCTATTTTGACACATTACATATAAAAGCTGATAGCACTACTATCAAGCCATTAGCAGAGGCAGCGCAAGTCAATTTTTATTACGCTTCGGCAACTGATATTATGATTAGTGTCAATGAGAGCACTACGACTAATGATTTGAATGTGATTGCAGGTGTTTTTGCCAAAGCAGCTAAAAAACCAGAGATGACTATTTCCGCCTTGAGCGAAAAAGAAGTGATCCCTGCTAACCTAACGCGTACGACAGACTACTTAACTAACCCTGTATTCCAACAACACCATTCGGAAACGGCATTGATGCGATATATCAAAAAATTAGAACGCAAAGATCTTTCGTTGAATCATTCGATGATTGCATTAGGTTCTTGTACGATGAAATTAAATGCAGCAGCAGAAATGTTGCCGCTAAGTGATCCGCAATGGGGCAATATTCACCCTTTTGCTCCTGTAGAACAAGCAGCTGGCTACCAGAAAGTATTACAAAAACTAACCTTGCAGCTTAATGAAATCACAGGATTTGCTGGTACTTCACTACAACCGAATTCGGGTGCTCAAGGAGAATATGCTGGACTGATGGTGATTCGTGCGTATCATGAATCTCGTGGTGATCAGCATCGTAACATTTGCTTGATCCCTTCTTCGGCACATGGTACTAATCCAGCATCGGCAGTAATGGCCGGAATGAAAGTAGTAGTTACTAAAGCTACCGAAGATGGCAATATTGATGTAGAAGATCTACGCGCCAAAGCGATTGAACATAAGGATAATTTAGCTGCCTTAATGGTGACCTATCCATCTACCCACGGGGTGTATGAGTCAGCAATTCGTGAAATCACGCAGTTGATTCATGACAATGGCGGACAAGTATATATGGATGGTGCTAATATGAATGCACAAGTTGGCCTAACTAATCCTGGTGCAATTGGGGCAGACGTGTGTCACCTCAACCTCCACAAAACTTTTGCCATTCCGCATGGTGGCGGTGGACCTGGAGTGGGGCCTATTTGTGTAGCTCCGCAACTGGTGCCTTTTTTGCCAGGTAATCCAGTAATCCCCACGGGAGGAGAAAATGCAATAACTGCTATCTCAGCAGCGCCATGGGGCTCCGCATTAGCATGCTTGATCTCTTATGGATATATCACGATGTTGGGTACAGAAGGCTTAACGCATGCCACAGAAAATGCGATTCTCAACGCCAACTATATCAAAGAACGTCTAAACGGACATTATGAAACTCTTTATACGGGTGAGCGTGGTCGCGCGGCGCACGAAATGATTATTGATTGTCGTCCATTTAAAGCAAAAGGGATCGAAGTATCGGATATTGCCAAACGTTTGATGGATTATGGATTCCATGCGCCTACAGTATCTTTTCCGGTAGCAGGCACCATGATGATCGAACCTACAGAGAGTGAAAATAAAGAAGAACTGGATCGTTTTTGTGATGCGATGAT
>CAZYRG010000050.1:10411-12079 GCA_964650425.1 uncultured Flavobacteriaceae bacterium | reverse complement strand
TGAGTTCAGAGTTATGAAAAAAAATCGCACTTATATCTCCCCAGAATTGAGTATTCCCTCCTTGAGGAGGGTTAGGGAGGTGTTTTTTTGGCTTCAATATGAATGAAAAAAGTTTTTGCAAAGAAAACTAATGACAGACATCAACACCAAAAAACACATCGAATACTTGATGCGCGCTTTTTACAACAAAGCATTGCAAGACCCTACGATTGGCGTATTCTTCACCGAGGTTGCCAAAATTGATCTAGAAACACATCTACCACATATTTGTGCGTTTTGGGAACAAACCCTTTTTTACAAAGGGTCTTATAAGAAGAATGTCTTACAAATACATTCAGATCTACACCATAAAGCTGCTTTACAAAAAATCCATTTTGACAAATGGTTAATGTTGTTTAATGAAACTGTAGATGAAAATTTTGTTGGTATCAATGCAGACAAAATCAAAACTCGTGCATTATCTATTGCTACGGTGATGCAAGTGAAATTGTATGGTGGGGAGTAGAAAAAGCCCTATCGTATTTAAAAAATGACTAGAAAAAGAAAAAATCGACGTAGTACAATCTAAATAAAAAAGCGAGGATTTAACCTCTATTACCTTTTTGCTTTTAGTCTTAGATACCTACGTCTTTTACGTCGTATAAATTTTATTCCTAAGCCTGTCGCTGTAATACATATCGCTGTACCTCCCAGTAATAGCAATATCATAACGATGTCCCATAATGGACGATTATTAGTAAGAAAACGAAAATCTAAACTATGTAAGCCATGATACAGCCAACGCTCAAGTTTATTCGTACTATCACTTCTTAGCAACATCTTCCCGTTTGACGGGTCAATGTAATAAGCTATTTGATCATTCGTAGTTGCTTTAAAAACGGGCAGTTTTTTGCTATTATGCCTGTCATAATAATAATTGTCATACGATTTTAATTGCTTAATATTAACTACTGAATCAGATCTGTCCAAAAGGTCTATTTGTTTAGACAAATCGGTTTCAGAAGGTTGGTACATTACATTGCTCAAACAAATAGATCGGGTTGTATCAGTCTCAAATTGTGCTGAGAATAGCTTACCAGAGAAAGTTGAAAAGTGGGCTTCTTTTATCGGATTGGCTTGAATGGATTGCTGAAAATTGCCCCATTCCTTTTCGGTTATATTTTCTAAAGAATTTGCTCCCCCATTCCATAGTAGTGATTCCTGTTCAGACAATCTGGAATCGTAAGACCAATTGAATGGAGACATACTCATAAAACCACTAAAAACCCAAGTACAAACAAATAAGCCAAAAGCTAAACCCACGTAGTAATGAATATTATACCATTTATTTTTAAATCGTTTGAATTTAGCTTTGGGCTTTTTTCTAGATCGAGCAATCCCAGTAACAATACCACTTAACGCCATGATAAAACCAAATGCAGATAACCAAATGCAAAGTTGACTCCATAACGTTTGGTGCATGCGGATCTCCTTGAGGTATATCCAATGCGGAATAGCTCCTAACCAGGCCCAAACACGGTCAGAGCGCGAAGTATTACTAATTACTTCGCCCGTTTTTGAGGAAATATGCACAAATGTACTAGCATTATCCGCAAAGCTTACTTTATATACAGGCAAGTGTTTCGCGTATTTAGGACGGGGAATCCATTGATCCACCTTATCAAGAAT
>CAZYRG010000050.1:3309-10311 GCA_964650425.1 uncultured Flavobacteriaceae bacterium | reverse complement strand
CTCTTATACATCATTACAAAACCCGACAAAAACCATATTAGGAACATTCCAAAAAAGATTGTTCCTAAATAATGGTGTATATCGTATATGTATTTCAATTTCATTAAAAACTATACCCTAAAGATAATTTAAAATTACGCTCCATGCCTGGAAAGAACTGATTACCATAAATAGCATCTGTATAATACAATTGATCCGTAATATTATTAAGATTGAATGCAAGTCGTATCCCATTTTTTGTTCTGTAGTATACGGTCGCATCCCAAGTATAATAGGAAGGCAACTCAAAAGTATTAGCAGAATCCGTATAGTTGGCGCTCGTAATATTAATTCCAGAACCAAAACCTAAGCCTTTAAGTTTATCTTCCTGAATATCATAACTGACCCAGGCGTTTACTAAATGTTCTGGTGCAAACCTAAGCTTATTCCCTGCTCTAGTTGCTTGTAATGCTTCCTCATCAAACGCTCTTACTCGGGCATCAGCATAGGCATAACCAGCTTTGATATTCAACCCTTCAGTAGGCATATATTGTATATCAGCTTCTATTCCCTTTGAGTCAGCCTCTCCAATTTGGTTAAACTCATCAACTGCATTACGCTCTACAATATTGTTTTTCAACATATAAAATCCAGAAAGTGTAGCTGAAATAACATTAGGCTTTTCCCATTTAACACCTAATTCCGCTTGATAACCCTCTTCCGGATCAAAAATCTGACCGTCTGGTGTAATAGTTCTAGAGGGCTTAAAATAATTAGAATAGGAAGTAAACAAACTAATTTCTTCTAGCGGTTGATACACTACCCCTACACGATAGGTTAATGCCGTAGATGGAATGCTTGTCTGTGTACCAGCTTCTATGAGTGTTCTATCAGGGTTCAACTGATCTACATAGTAGGTTCCAGAAAATATATCATATCGTATGCCCACAAGTGCTTTTAGTTGATCCGAAAACTTCATCCAATCCTGAAGGTAAAAGGCATTGACTAGTTCTTCCCTCACATCTACTCTATTATCTACTGGCTCAATATGCCCTTGATTAAGAATTGGATTCTGAACGGCAATCGTAGTATTTACACCTGGTCCAATTACAGTTCCACGAAATGATCTTCGATCCAAAATACTAAGATTGTAACCAAACAAAGATTTATGTTCAACAGTACCCGTTTCGAAACTATAGCTGAGGTCCAACTGGTTTTGAACAGTAGAAGTTTTATGATTAAAATAAAAAGGAAATGCTCTGGTAAGAGAATCTTTTGTAGCATTGAACTCCAGAAGTTCTGTCGAAAGGTAATTAATATCATCATCGGACCAAGAAAAATGATTGGTAAGGTTTAGCTTGTCATTAAAACGATGATTATATTTTAGCTGAATATCAAATCGTTTATGTTTTAAGAAATCCTGGGGATCATTATAACGAGTTTCTGGATCCATCCCTGGGACCAAAGATCCATCATCATCTACTGGAATACCAGTGTCCGTATCATATTGGTCATCATTAGCTTGAAGATACACCTCTATTCTATCGTCTTTTGTAGGCTGATAATCAAGCATAAAAGAACCATTATTCGTTACTACCCCATAATCTCTCCATCCATTGCTTCTAGTCACACCAAAATCAGCACGATATTGGAGGTTTTTAGAAATAGGACCGCCTATCCCTGCAGACATATTATAGGTATCAAATGAACCGTATGTGGCGTTAAAGTTTCCTGTTTGAAAATCAGTAGGTTTTTTCCGAACTATATTAATAATTCCCCCTAAAGCAGAGTGTCCGAACAACACGCTGGCCGGGCCTTTTAATACCTCGATTCGCTCAACGTTTGCCAAATTAGTCGACGGAGCACTCGTAGAAAGGTTATGACGTTCATCACGAACACCATCAACAAGCAATACAAAATTATTAAAACCCCTGATACGAAAAGTTTGAAAGCCCCCATACCTATTTATAGGTCGTACTCCCGTAGCACTTTTTACAGCATCTCCCAAATCTGTTGGGTTACGCTGCTCCATAATTTTGGCCGAGACGGCATTTGTAGTTATAGGAAGATCAATATCCTTTACAGGAAGTTTGCTAATTGCTGAAAGTCTATTTCTCTGTGCAATTATAGCTACTTCGTTTAACCCCGTTTCATTAGGTTGGAGATAAATTACAGTGGGAATATCCTTAAATGCAAAAGTTGCTTTAACATAATTTATATGAGTAATGCTAATTATATCCGACGGACTTCCCGTTATTTGAAAACTACCATCATTGCTTGATGTAGTACCCGTATCTGAAGTTAAATTTAAAATGTTTGCATTGGTTATCGAGCTATTGGTTTTTGCATCTAAAAGTGTAATGCTTTTACTACTTTGAGCAAAAGCCGAAAAACTAGCAACTAATAACAACAAGAAAGTGATTCTAAGTTTCATAAGT
This sequence comes from uncultured Flavobacteriaceae bacterium, assembly GCA_964650425.1. GTDB lineage: Bacteria > Bacteroidota > Bacteroidia > Flavobacteriales > Flavobacteriaceae > Aquimarina. The sequence continues at coordinate 7,894 of CAZYRG010000050.1, read as the reverse complement.
ATGTGTTTGTGTTGTTGAAAAAAGGATGGTCATAAACAAAATTCTGGTAAATGATTATTCCAGAATTATTGTTCCTGAGAGTTTATAAGCTATTTTTTTGATTAAGATATTTTGTTTCCAGTTTAATTATGAACATGGATTGATAATTGAGGTGCAAATATGCAAAAAAAATATACTATTGCAACTAAGTTGCATTTAAAAAAATGTTATTTTTACTTCATCATATGGATTGTAGAATGGCTATGCATGAAAAACAGTAATAGTCAATTTGGATCTCATTGTGAATTAACACTAAAAACATCTCCAAAAGTTTACGTATGAAAACAGCGACAGCAGTTAAAAATTGGGTTGTAGGCACAACTCCTAAAACACTGGAAAATATTCATCAAAACGATGTAAATATCGCTATCTATAATAGAGACATAAGCATCCTGGAAAAGGAGATCAACAGCCTATTAAAACAAGATATTAAGTTCGACTGCAGCGGAAATATCAATGCTCTTTTGAATGAAATTACAAAAGTCATTAAACTAGATGAACATTGTATGATCGTGCAAGACATCAAAAACTTATTGCATCTTTTTAAGGAGATTACTAACGGAAAAGAATTTCGATTGTTCTTGGCAACTATAGACACCAATATGTGCACAAAATTCCATACGGACATGAATGATCTCCGGATGCTTTGCACTTACAGAGGCCCTGGAACATTATGGCTTACAGAAGATCCTACACATCGAAAAGCAATGGGTTTGTATAAAAGCAAACAATCTATCATAATTGATAAAAGCAGTATAGAACAAGCTAAAACAGGATCTGTAATTATTTTAAAAGGAGCTAAATATCCAAAAGAAGCAACAAAAGCAGCTGTGCATCGAAGTCCTACTATTGAAGAAAACGGTGAAAAAAGATTGTTGCTCCGTATTGACACCAATTAATTTTTTAAGAATAATTCTATAGATATTTTAAAACTAGTTAAAAAAGAAAATGATATCACAAACAATAATTGAATTAGAAGAAGGGCTAGAACTAAATCTTCAGTTTGCAAAACGTGATGGATTATTGCCAGTTGCCGTTCAAGAAACCGCTACGGGTCAACTTCTAATGTTAGCTTCTGTAAACAAAGAGGCGCTGTCAAAAACTTTAAAAACAAAGATGGCAACATTCTGGAGTACTTCTCGTAATGAGCTTTGGACAAAAGGCGAAATCTCAGGAGACATGCTTAGGGTCGATAAAATATTAATTGACTGTGACCAAGATGCACTAGTGTATCAAGTTACATTATTAGGCAATGGCGTTTGTCATACATATGATTTACAAGGAAATCACCGTAAGGCCTGTTTTTATAGAGAACTCGATCTAGAACAAAATAAACTCCAATTCATTAAAGACATGCAATAAATAATCGTAAAACAGACTGAATTTATAGATTGATAAAAAAATTCTTGTACGTAATTGCGCCAGGGACAAAAACCCGTTATAAATTCTTGTTTATCAGTCAGATTAGATGCCATTTACAAATGTAGCCTTCCTCCTTTTTGTAGTCTTCCCTAAAAAACGGTACCTTTTAGCTATGTCTTAAAAACAACTTAAAACATCATGAATAACGAAGCACGTATACTCACACTACATCCTCAAGGAAAAAAAGGGGTACATATCTTAAAAAGACGTTACGATTTGATCAAAGATTTTATTCTTGATACGATCAAACTACGAAAAACAATCTCTTATAAAGAACTGAGTGACCTCGTAATTGTCGAACTCTCTAATACTTTTGATGGAAAAGTCGTTTGGTATATCGTTTCAGTAAAATTGGATCTAGAAGCAAGAGGCATCATTGAACGAATTCCTAAAACAAGCCCACATCAATTGCGGCTAAAACAACACTAAACACTACATTATGGAGCTTATCATCAAAATTTTAATAGGTTTAATTGCATTAATTCATTGCTACATCTTGTGGTTCGAAATGTTTGCATGGGAAACAAAAGGCAGAAAGGTATTTCGGAATTTCCCAAAAGAACTATTCCCAAAAACCAAAACCATGGCGGCCAATCAAGGATTGTATAATGGATTTTTGGCAGCGGGTTTGATTTGGACATTTTTTATTGATGATGCTATCTGGCGCACCAATGTTGCCCTTTTCTTTTTAATATGTATTGCTATTGCAGGAATTTATGGAGCACTAACCGCCGATAAGAAAATCTTTTTCGTCCAAACGCTACCTGCTATGATCACTATACTTTTAATTTTGATCAAATAATCATGTGTTATGAGTATTGAAAATACCACTACAGAAAAAGATTATTGGACATTACGCTATCAAGAACAAAGAACTGGTTGGGGTATTGGCAGCACTTCTACTCCACTACAATCTTATATCGATCAATTACATAATAAGCAACTCAAAATCTTAATTCCCGGAGCAGGAAACTCCTATGAAGCCGAATATTTTTTCAAAAAGGGATTAGAGCAGGTCTACATTTTGGATATTGCACCCGAGTCCTTAGTTGCCTTTAGTGAAAGAGTTCCTGATTTCCCCAAATATCAAATAATCGAGGAAAACTTTTTTGAACACACAGGAGTGTATGATCTTATTTTAGAACAAACCTTTTTTTGTTCTTTTCCTCCTACTCCAGAAAACAGGGAACATTACGCACAGAAAATGCATGAGCTCTTGGCCGACAACGGTAAATTAGTGGGCCTTTGGTTTGACTTTCCACTGACTGGGGATTTGAAAAAACGACCCTTTGGAGGAACCCGAGAAGAATATTTGGACTATCTGTCTCCACTATTTGAAATACAAACTTTTGAGACCTGCTATAATTCGATCCAACCAAGAGCAAATACGGAGTTATTTGGTATTTTTCAGAAAAAACAACGTAAAACTGACTAACAATGCGCTGGTATTTTTTTATATTGAGGCTTTTAATCTTAAAACAATTTATTAAATGAAAAAAATGATGTTCGCAGCACTTTTGCTGTTTGTTTCGATCCAAGGCATTAATGCACAAGTTTATGAGTATCAATTTGTCACAGTAATAGAGTCTATTGTTCCTAACGGACTAGGAAGATCTCGTATGATTACAACCAATGATGTAAGAGATTACAAGGAATTTACTTCGACGCAAACAGAAGAAGATAATACGCGTAACAAATCAGACCGTGGCGAGATTCGTGTAAAAAACTTTGATGAAACAAAATTATTAAACTTCTTCAATATTGGTGGGATTCGTTTCCAAAATATTGCTGCTAATGATGCTATTGTAGTCTCAAAATTAAACGCAATGTCCTCAGAAGGCTGGGAATTAGCCTATGTAAATACTGGTGTTGAAAGTGTTGGCGGAAAGGATGACAAGAAAGGAATCTATGTAACGCGTTACTTGTTCAGAAAAGCTAAATAGTGACCTATAAATTATGATATACTTAAAATGCCCGCTATCGCGGGCATTTTTTTTCACTTATCTACTACCAAATAGCATTATGCCTTGGCAACTTTCTCTTGGTGATTGATCGACTCTTGGTGAATAGCCTTGTAGATTCTCAAGATAAACTCTTCACTCAATCCATGTTGTTCTCCTTCCAAGATCATTTTTCCTAGAATTTCATTCCAACGCTTGGATTGCAAGATTGCTACATTTTGCTTTGCTTTTACCTTTCCAATCTCATCAGAAATTTTCATTCTTTTTGATAAAACATCGATCAATTGATTGTCTGCAATATCAATTTTTGTACGCAATTCATTTAATGCATTTTGATAGGCTTCATCCTGACCGATTTCTTTACGAACCTTTAGCTCATCCATATACTTGATTAGTGTATCTGGTGTGATTTGCTGTGCTGCATCACTCCAAGCATTGTCTGGGTCATAATGTGACTCAACAATCAATCCGTCAAAATTTAAATCTAATCCAGTCTGACAAAGATCAAAAATCAATTCTCTATTTCCCGCGATATGTGATGGATCCAAAATCAATGGGAGATCTGGAAAACGATTCTGTAAATCAATTGGAATTTGCCATTCAGGAATATTTCTATATTTTGTTTTCTCATAGGTAGAAAACCCTCTGTGTATCACACCAAGATTCTTAACATCTGCTGTATAAAAACGCTCTACCGCTCCTAACCACAAAGATAAATCTGGATTGATTGGATTCTTAACCAAAACTGGGTTATCAATTCCTCTACACGCATCTGCAATGTCTTGAATAATAAATGGCGATACGGTACTACGTGCTCCAATCCACAAAATATCTACTCCATGTTCTAGAGCCAACTCTACGTGATGCGGATTTGCTACTTCTGTAGCGATTTTCATCCCTGTTTCTTCTTTTGCACGTTGTAACCACTTTAATCCCAAAGCGCCAACACCTTCAAAATTCCCTGGTCGTGTACGTGGTTTCCAGATACCTGCTCTTAATACCGTAGCATCACTGTCTTTTAATTGATGTGCAATTTTGACCACCTGATCTTCGGTCTCTGCACTACAAGGACCTCCGATCACTAACGGGTGATCCAGGTTCATTTTATCTAACCAATTTCTAAGTTCTTTTTTATTCTCCATGACAAACTTTATATTTATTTT
>CAZYRG010000050.1:0-3209 GCA_964650425.1 uncultured Flavobacteriaceae bacterium | reverse complement strand
AAAACATTTTTCTTGTTTTGTTTAAAAATTGGTGTCCACATTGCTGGCGAACTTTTTGCTAATCGCACGGTAGAAGCAAATCCACTACCCGCCATATCAAAAATATCTTTTTCATTTTTCTCTTTTTCGATCACCGTCTTCCCTAACATAAACGAACTAATATGTGACAAATGTGATACGTATGCAATGTGCTTATCGTGCGATGCTGGATCCATATAACGAATACGCATCCCTAGTTTATTAAAAATATCCAATGCGCGCTCTTGCAATTTAAACGCCGTCTTTTCTACCTCACAAATGATATTCGTTTTTCCTCTAAACAAATTGGCTATTGCCGCTTCAGGTCCAGAAAATTCCGTTCCCGCAATAGGGTGGGCAGCCAAATAATTTCTTCGTTTTGGATGGTTTGCCACGATCTCACATAAATGTTGCTTGGTAGATCCCATATCAACTACAATAGCATTATCATGCACGCGATCTAACAAATCTGGTAATAATTGCTGTGTAGCATCTACTGGAATCGCAACGAACACCACATCAGCATTCGCTAAATCACCTAAGGTCGCTTTATGATCAATCAACCCTAAGTCCAACGCCTTGTCAAGATTTTCTTGGCTTTTGTCAACTCCATACAACACTGCATCCATTGTTGCTTTGATATCCAATGCCAATGATCCTCCTATTAATCCGATGCCTATTACAAAAACGTTCATGACCTCACCCCAACCCTCTCCTAAAAGGAGAGGGTGCTTACTGGGTTACTTATTTTTTATTGTTATTACTTATTGACATTCTGTCTATTTGATTATGTATTATACATTAATCATTATCAATTACTAATTCTATCAATTGCTTTTTTGATATTTTCTTCGGTTACACAAAGTGAAAAACGAATATATCCTGCTCCTTGACTTCCAAAAATAGTTCCTGGTGTTATGAAAATATCCTTTTCATAAAGGATCTTGTCAATAAATTGCTCGGCTGACACACTCCCTTCCGGCAATTTTGCCCATACAAACATCCCCGTAGCTGTTTTGTCAAATGTACAATTCAGTAAACTTGCCAATTCCCATATGAGCAACCTTCTTTTGGTGTAAACAGTATCCATCGCGGCATACCATTCGTATCCCAATTGCAATGCTGCGATCGCCCCTTTTTGGATTCCGAAAAACATTCCGCTATCCATATTACTTTTCACCTTAAGGATCGCATTAATTTTATCCACACTTCCACACACCATCCCAACGCGCCAACCGGCCATATTAAAGGTTTTACTCAAAGAGTTGAGCTCCAAAGCTACTTCTTTGGCCCCATCAACACTTAAGATACTCCTAGGCGTATCGTTAAGCACAAAACTATAAGGATTGTCATTAATTATGATAATATCATGCGCTTTCGCGAAAGCTATTAAACGTTCGAATAAGGCTTTATTCCCAGAAGCTCCAGTCGGCATATGCGGATAATTGACCCACATCAGCTTCACCTTACTCAAGTCTTGTTTTGCTAAAGCGTCTAAATCTGGTTCCCAATTCCTATCCGCCGATAAATCATAATATAAAGGTGTACCTCCTACTAATTTTGTTACGGATGTATAGGTTGGATATCCTGGATTAGGAATCAACACCTGATCTCCTTCATTGATATACGCCATAGTAATGTGCATGATCCCCTCTTTGGATCCCATCAATGGCAATATCTCTTGCTCAGCATCTACCGATACTTGATAATTTCTGGTGTAAAAATCTGCAATCGCTGAACGCAATTGTGGTAACCCTTGGTAACTCTGATATTTGTGCGCTCCATCTTCTAAAACTGCAGCCGAAATCGCTTCTACAACAACTTTGGGCGGATCCAAATCTGGACTACCGATCGCCATATTGATCACGGGCTTGCCAGATGCAATAAGCCCACGCACTTCTCGCAACTTCACAGAGAAATAATATTCCTCTACCGTTTCCAGACGTTTTGCCGTTTGTACACTCATTGTTTTTGATTTTTATATTCACCTAATACTTTGAATTCTGTCGCCATGATATCCAATAAGGATTTTGCTTTTGAATAATGCTCATAATCTGCAAAAGTCACATCGACAAAAAAGGCATATTTCCATGGGACATCAATCACAGGTAATGATTGAATTTTGGTCAAATTCAAATTACAATCACTCATGACATTAAGGATGGTTGCTAAACTTCCTCGCTTGTGATCTAAGGTAAACTTTAGGGAAGCCTTATTCACTTCTGAAGTTGCTAGACCATTATGACCATTAGTACTTAGAATAAAAAAACGTGTACTATTGGTTTTGATCGTTTGTATAGCGGATGCCAAAATATCAAGATTATAAATAGAAGCCGCGGTCTCACCAGCGATTGCTGCTATTCCGCTCAGATTATTTTCTGAAATTCGTTTTGCTACCAATGCGGTATCTGCATCTTCTACCAACTTGATATGTGGATGTTTTCTAAAGAAATCTTTGCACTGCAGCAATGCCATTGGATGCGAATACACTTCCTTGATATCCAAAATTTGCTGATTCGGCAGCGCCATCAAACAATGGTGAATCGGTAAGTAGTATTCTCCACTAATAGTCAGGTCGTGCTCATCGATATACGCATAGTTTGGAATAATCGATCCTGCAATAGAATTCTCAATAGCCATGACGGCATCGGTACAGTTTTTTTTCTCCAAACTGTTCACCAATTCTCCAAAGGACATACACTCTTGCACGATAACTTCCTGACCAAAATAGCTTTGTGCTACTCCATGATGGTACGATCCTTTGATTCCCTGTATGGCTACTAACTGACTCATTGTTCTTTTTTACATCCCCTCTTGTTCTATTCTTAATTAGAAAAGGGATATAAAAAAATCCCGATTCTGGAACCGGGACTTTTTACTATATAAATTTTGTTGAATTATTTACATATGGATCCCGTTTCTTCCTTTAAAAAAGAAGAAAAAATAAAATCGGTTCCAAAAAAATAAATTATTCACGTGTTTAAATTTTAATAATTTCGCAAAAAAACAAATTATAAAATTGAGAACCTATGTAACCACTTCGTTCTCACATTAAAAATCTTTAAAAATTACTTTTTAAAATTTATTAATGTTCGTTTCACTTGTTTTCATTTTTTGACGCTGCTAAAGTAGTTAAATATTTCCTAATTCCAATTAATTTTTATTTTTTTTGAAAAAAAGTTCGTGTTAAA
>CAZYRG010000049.1:6863-17779 GCA_964650425.1 uncultured Flavobacteriaceae bacterium | reverse complement strand
TCATCAAATGTATATATTTTGGATTTTCCATTCACCAAAATCGTATACACACGCTTCTTTGCAGGGAGTCTGCTGTCAAAAGGATTTACAGGAAAAATAAGGTTATTATTATTGGTTCGGTAATCACCATAAGGATATACACCATAGGATCTAGAGAAACCGGTATTCTGACTTAATACTTCGGTCGTTGGATACAAGGTTTTCCAAAAACCCCAAGTCGTCTCTATGACCTGCTCCACCTTAATTTTTTCTCCCAATAGTTCGCCGTTAACACATTCTAATCCTATTTGTGTCCAATTACTGCCTGTTGCTCTGTCAAAAGGAATCAAATTCGTGTTGAATAATAATCCAGAAACTCCAAATGTCGTTGGCGTAGTCCTTTCTCCGATCAAACGATTCCATCCAATAGCAGTACCCGTTAATGGACAATAGGTTATAGCCAGTGATAAATCATCCAGATCATCATTGGCAATCTCATGCCAATCCAAAATTACATGAGGATAGGCTCTAATCACATTATTATACTTAATTCCTACTACCAGATCCGAATCGGACAAATAAGTCACTTCGGACGCAGCTGTAAAATCCAGATTACTTAACGCAGGAATGCCATCTCTACCAGGACCTCCATCTCTGACCTCACTCACTGGTATTGACCACTCGCCTGACACTTCATTTCCTCCTCCACTATTCTCTGTACTAGTGTTATCACATGCAACTCCTAAAAACAATAATGCGATTGGAATAATAACATTTTTCATAATACCCTTATTTTAAATTAAACTCCTTTTTACGGATTACATTCAATTTTGTTTGTAATCCAAATGTTAATCTATATGTTGGGGTAAGCTGTGTGCCTTCGACGAAACTATAGAGAGGCACTTCTATTCTAGTTAAAAAAGAAAATTGTTTTACTATCGGAATGCTAATACTTGGAATTAAAAAGACCCATTCTCCACCTGTACTTTCTTGAATGGCCTCTCTGATTCTGTCTTGGGCCGCATTTCTATACTTAAAAGACAGACCATACGTTAGTAATTTTTTAAATACTAATCGTTGGTCAGAAACTCCAGCAAAAACCTGAAATTCTGATCCAAATCGGTAGTCAAAAACTTCTAAATACTCATCATTTGTCCCCGTATTACGATATGTAGCTCGGGAAAACAAAGTCATTGACGGTCTGAAATTCGGGTTTTTTTGAATAGCCATAAAGAAGATCGCATCCCAGGCACCACTGCCTGGTTGTAAATCTGCCGCCAGTACAATACCTCTAGCATCTTCATTTTCTGTAGATCCAATTGGAATTCTAGTTCCAATACCAAAAACCCAACTACTACTTTTTCCTAAGATATTAGGTAAGGCATACTTTGCCATCAAAACAGCATCTCCAATACCTGTAGTAGACACTATATTTTCATTACCAAAATTAGTAATTCTTCTACGTTGATTAATCCAAGTAAATAGTCCTTCTATGGCTACTCTATCTGTGATATTATAACCAACACTACCAATAATCGCATTAGTAATGCGAAGCCGTGATTCATCATCTAAAGTGGTATCCCCAGCATTTAATGTATTAAGATTATTATAATCATAATTAATTCCAAGTTGAAGTACTCCTTTGGACTCATTGGACAAACCAATAGTACTGGACAAAGGCACACCCCCTGAACAACACGTTTGAGAAAAAACGTATTGTAGATTTATAAATAAAACAACCAAAAGCAAAAAGCGACCCAATATATTTTTTTACAATGAGTCGCTCTTGCTTTTAGTTCCTTACTAGTCCTATTTAGAACATGTATAAAAACCCTACTTCCCGATTGCCAATACTTTGCCAACCATGGCGTCACTTCAAATGAGTAAGATATCTCGATATCATACCAATTTGAAGTATAGCCAGAACGACAAATTATTGAAAATCAGTTTGCATTGTTTTTAAACATGCTCTTATCTAAAACTTAAGAACGATTTATTTTTTACTGATTTCCTAAAATCAATGGCAGTCCTGAGTCCCCTGATCCCACAACAATCACCTTGCTATTAGGGGATTTAGAAAGTTCAAGCGTAGCTTCAATCCCTTTTTCTTGTAGAATTTTATCCGTCAAAGAAGCACTTAATATTTTATTTGCTGCGGCCTTTCCCTCCGCATCGATACGTTGTCTTTCTGCTTCTTTCGTAGCTTTTGTTAATCTAAACTCATACTCCAAAGACTCTTGTTCCTGTTTTAATTTTCGCTCAATTGCATCTTTGATGGTCGGCGGTAATGTCACATCCTTTACCAATACACGATTCACAATAATATACTGTCCCTCTACTCCTTTTCGCGTTTCATCTAGAATTTCCTTTTGGATAATATCGCGTTTACTAGAATATAATTGTTCTGGCGTATAACGTCCAACCACTTCTCTTGCAGCAGCACTTATTGCAGGACCTAAGATACGGCCCAAATAATCTTTCCCTTTTTCTTGATGTAGCTTTCCTAATTGTGTAGCATCTGGCTGGTACCAAACTGTCCCGTCTACTTTGATTTCCAATCCATTTACCGACAGTACATCCATTCTTTCAGAAATAGACTGTTGTCTTATTTCATATTCTATTACTTTATTCCAAGGAGCAATCAAATGAAATCCTTCTCCCAATGGTGGTTGATCTGTTACAACACCTCCTCCAAATGTTTTGTATAATACTCCGGCATATCCAGAACCGATGGTATGTGTTGATTTTGAAATAAAAAGTATGGCGGCAATGATTAAAATAAGAACTGGTACGCCGATTTTTGGTAATTTTTCCATGATGGTTGTTTTTGATTAGAGACGCGATGCGTCTGTTTATTTTAGAGACGTAGCATGCTACGTCTGTACTAGGCATTGCTAGCAATGCATTCTATAATTAAATTAATCCGTTATATTTTCTAATAAACCATTCTAAAGCAAGTAATAAAATTAAAAATCCTAAAAGGTATTTCCAATCAATTAAATGCACGATATTTTCTTGCTCCTTTTGAATAGGCTGATAGCGTTTGTCTGCTAGTAATTGTTTTGTTAAATCATTCATCTGATTGGTAAAAAACAACTTCCCATCCGTATTAGTCGCTGCTTGTTGTAGTTTTGTTACATCCGCATTGAGAAATTGTTTTTCGATATCAAAATCCAGGATCGTAAAGCTTCCTGATCTTGATAATTTTTCTCCATCTACTGTGACCGTATATTCATATTTACCAGCGGGGAGATTACTCAAATCTACTTCGTAGTTATTGTTTTTGAGCACTAATGGCACTACGCTGCTTTTTGATGTTTCGGTGTTTTTTACCGTAATTTTTAAATGCCCACGTCGATCGAACTCATAATTTTTAGTAAAATAGGTTGCCTGAATACGTACACCTGCATTCCCATAATAAAAGGACTCCGAATTGACATCTAGACGTCTTTTTCTTTTATTAGAAGCTAAATACTGCACGATTTTTCCAAAAAAATCATCAAAACGCTTAAAACTTTTACTATCTATATATTCTTGTGCTCTCCATTTCCAAATACCTTCTCCAAATAACACCCCTTCTCGTTTGGTATTTACTTCTATAGTTGCCAATAGAGGATTCCCTGTAGTAATGGCTCCTATTTTTTGATATAAAAGTATTTGATGTTCTGTAGTAATCACATGATCCCCAAACAACCCTTCTAAAGGTGGGTAGTTTTCAAAATTCATATCATCCAATAAAAACGTCGTGTAATTTTTATTTAGCGTTGGTAACAGGTTTTCTTTTTGACGTGTTTGCTCGTAGAAAAAATTAGATTGAATGCTATTCAAGAAACTCCAATTGGTTTTGGTACCAGTAATGGTAAAATAGTTTTTATTACTGGTCTTTAATCGCTCATAAACTCCCTTAAAACTAGCATCTGGTTGATACAAAACGACCAATTGATAGGATTCTAGATCTTTAATCTCGTTAGGTTTTTTAATCGTTACAGCACTTCGTTCATTACTCTCTACACTTCTCTTTAGTGCGCCTAGATCGGGGTGAACCATTGCACTTACTACTAGAACATTTGTCTTTTGGTCAATAATCTCTACTGCAAATTGTTTTTGATTATTCTCTTTATTTTTTTCATTATCTAAAGGAACAATCATCGCTCGATATGTTTGAACACCAGCGCTACGTGCAGGTAATTGTGCACTTATAACTTTAGAATTATCTGTCGGAGAAAGCGAAACCGTTTTGGAGAAAACAGTATTCCCACTAGAAGTAATTATAAATTTAGCATTAATACTTTTGGTGCCATTGTAGGTAATAATAGCCTCAGCTGGAAATTGATTTTTGAGATACGCATATTTGTTGACATTAAGTTGTTGTAACTTTAAATCCGTATAACGTATCGTATCCCCTAACGCTACAGGAAATACCTGTTGCCCATACGATTTAGAAGTATATTGATAATCCGTTCCATAGGTTTGATTTCCGTCCGTAATTAATATGGTAGGAGCTATGCTTTGCCCATAAATCTGATCTAAATCTCGTAAAGCATTAGCAATATTAGTTTGAGTTTCCGAAAAATTGAAATTCGTCGTGTCTTTGACCTTATCACCAAATGCATAGGTCGTAATTTCAAAACGGTCATTCAATTCAGTATTTGTGGCCAATTCCTTTAAAACATTTTTTGCATTTTGCTCTTGCCCTAAATAAGTAATAGAAGATGAATTATCAACCGCTACGACCAACGTAGGTTTCTCGGTATAATACGTCTGTTTTTTGAATTTTGGATTAATCAACAAAACCAATAACACAAACACCGACAGAAATCGTAGCAAGGCCAATCCAATAGATCGCTTGTTATTTTTTTTCCGTTTAGCTCCATACTGAAATACTGCAAATCCCAATGCGAGAATTGCAGCACCTAGTATGAGTAAAATTGTTTGTGTATCCATTTTTTGCAGTTATGAGTTATGAGTTATGAGTTATGAGCATTCGGAACTAATTAAAACTCTGAATCTACCTGTTGGCAGACAGGCCCATCACTCTAAACTCATAACTGATCTTAAGTTAACATCCCTCCATCTACATTAATCACTTGTCCTGTAACATAAGCGCTCATATCACTTGCCAAAAAGACACAAGTATTCGCAATATCCTCTGGCGTTCCTCCACGTTTTAACGGGATTCCTGCTCTCCATCCTTCTACTACTTTTTCATCAAGTTTTCCGGTCATTTCGGTTTCGATAAAACCTGGAGCAACAACGTTACTACGGATATTACGCGATCCTAATTCTAAGGCTACGGACTTAGAAAATCCAATAATACCAGCTTTAGAGGCCGCATAATTCGTTTGACCAGCATTTCCTTTTACTCCCACTACAGAACTCATATTAATGATACTTCCTTTGCGTTGTTTGAGCATGGTTTTCTGCACCGCTTTCACCATATTGAATACGGATTTCAGATTGACTTCAATGACTTTATCAAAATCAGCCTCTTGCATACGCATTAGTAAATTATCTTTGGTGATACCTGCGTTATTAATAAGGATATCAATACCTCCAAAGGCTTCTAAAACATCTTTCACTAATGTTTGTGCGTCTTCGTAACTGGCCGCATTACTTTGATAAGCTTTTGCTTTTACACCAAGTTCTGTTAATTCTTTTTCTAACGCCAAAGCAGCTTCCGATGATGAACTATATGTGAATGCTACATTTGCTCCTTGTGCTGCAAAAATCTGTGCAATGCCTTTTCCTATTCCCCTACTCGCTCCTGTAATGATGGCTGTTTTACCTTCTAAAAGTTTCATTAATACAATGATTTAAAAATTGTGTTTGTTTTTTGATGACCAAATATAGTGATTTCAATGGGTGAGTTCCTATTGAAAATTTACTTTAAGCTAACTTTCGCTATCAAACTTCAAAAAATATAACTATAAAAATAGTTCAACTAGAAAAATAGTTGTATATTTGTAGTATTCAACTAAAAATATAGTTAAAATGAAACAACTAACGAAGGCCGAAGAGGACATTATGAAGTATCTATGGGAGTTAAAAGAAGCCAATGTAGCCGCCATTATCGAAAAAATGGCCCCTCCTAAGCCCGCATATAACACTGTATCAACGGTAATACGCATTCTTGAGAACAAAGGATATGTTTCTCATAGAAAAGAAGGTAAAGGCTATATTTATTTTCCTCTTGTTGAAAAAGAAACCTATAGCAACCGTTCCATCAATCAATTAATGAATAATTATTTTCAAGGCTCTTTTCAAAGTATGGTTTCTTTTTTTGTCAAAAAAAATGATATAGATATAAAGGAATTAGAAGCCATTCTTAAGGATATTAACTCTAAAGAAAACTAAGATGTTATACTATGCTACTTTATTTACTATATTTCTTTTACTATTTGGTTCTGTCTATTATCTCTTTTTTAGGAAAATGACATCTTTTATCTATAATCGAATACTTTTATTAAGTCTCCCAATACTAGCAATCCTTTTTTCATTTGTCCGCCTACCCTACAAGCAAATGGATCAAATAATCTATTATGGGAACTTCGAAAGAAACATTCCTATTTTACCTATTATTTTAGAGCAAAAAATAGCTCCGGAAGATCCTTCAACAATACGTCCTGGCACTAAAAGCCCTTTCGAAAATCTACTCATCAACACGTCAAAAATTTTAAAAATTATTTATGCTTTTGGAGTCATTTTTATGTTCCTTTATTTATTCGGAAGCTTACTCGTCTATATAAAAACCACCTCCTTGCAATCAAAGAACCCCTGTATTATAAATTAACTAACTCCAATAATGTCTATACCTTTCTCAAAAACATTTACATAGGTGATCGGATATCGGATCGTGATCGGGAAATTATTTTGGAACATGAATTAGTGCATCAAAAGCAATGGCATAGCTTAGATTTGCTGTATTATGAATTACTAAAGATTCTTATTTGGTTTCACCCTATCGTTTATCTTCTACAAAAAGAATTGAGCGCTACTCATGAATATCTAGCTGACCAAGAAGTTATTAAAATTGCAGACAAATCAACATACACGAACAACTTACTGAACTATCTATTTGATTCGGATAACATTCCTTTTGTGAATTCTTTTTTTAATCAATCATTATTAAAGAAACGTATTCAGATGCTCTCTTATACAGCACAAAATAATAGTAATTTAAAACGGTATTTATTGTTACTACCAATAACATTTGGCATTGTAACAATTAGCCTTTATGCTTCTTTTTCTAACGATCCTTATGTCCAAGACAACTACAGATACCTAAACACTTATGGCGAAGAAAACACCTCAACAATGCCCACAATTATAGGGTGTCCAATCAGAACTGGAAATTGCTTTACCGACTTGATAAAAAAACATATTAAGGAAAACTTAAACCCTGAAACCAAGGTACAACTTCATGACCTAGGCCCTCAGATGCTTATTGTTTCTTTTTGGATTGAAGCAGATGGGTCTGTAAGCGACGTACAACCTTTTTCATCAATTAAGGAGCTTTCTGAATTGGCTAGAAGTGGAATAGCTTCACTTCCTCCTATTTCTCCAGCATTACAAAAAGGTAAACCAACCAGAACAGCACAAAAATATATGATCGAATTTGATATATCAAAATAAGAATCACATCGCTAAAAAACAAAACCCTAATAACTACTAGTGTCATTAGGGTTTTACTCTATTTTTAGATAAAAACTCTTACAACTCTTGCTCCGTAACAGGCGTCGTTTCTTTTTCGTAATTAAATAAATAATCAATATCCATTTCTTGTACACGGCCTAACTTTGCCAACGCCTTCATATCGATATCTTTTTTATTACCGATAACCATAATATCATAAGACTCTCCTTTGATATTGGTATCAAAAAAGCTCTTGAGATCTGCCATGTTCATACTTTTAATCGTATTATACATCGCTTCTCTATTATCATTGGTAATACCACGCTTTTTTAAACCTTCATAATTCCAGAAGATATCAGCTTTAGTAATACGTTCAGCGGCAATTTTTTTCAATGTTGCTTCTTTTGCTGCTTCAAATTGCTTTTCTGCTTCTGGCATATTCGTCATCAATTCCATCATTGCATCTACCGCTTGGGGCATCTTGTTTGCTTGCGTGCCGATATACGCATAGACGGAATTTGGTTTGTCCTTTTCTCGAGCAGTTGAATAGGCTGAAAATGCCGAATATGCCAATGATTTGGACTCACGAATTTCCTGAAATACAATTGATGACAAACCGCTACCAAAATACGTGTTGAATAACTGAGAAGCAGCCATTTTTTCTGGATCGAATGTTTCTCCTTTTGCTAAAAACAGCATCTCACTCTGTACCATTTCATAGTCTACAAAATACACATTCCCTCCGGTCTCTTTTCTGTTATATTGCTGTTTTTCTGGATATTGTTTTAGATTTTCTGATAAAACATGATGTTTATCCAAAGCTGCTACTGCATTATCTACATTTTTTCCATAGTAAAAAACACGCTGTTGGTAATTTTTTAACTCTTTAATTTTCTGTACTAATGTTTCCGGCTTAATAGCCTTCAATTCAGATATCGTATAAATGTTACGTAATGGAGAATTTTCCCCATAAGAACCATAGTTCATCAAACCATTCCATAAAATATTTCCTTTTTGTGTTTTTCCATCCTGACGACCTTTTGCGATTTGATCAATATATTTATTATACGTTTCTTGATCTGATTTTGCATTTTGCCATAATTGCTCAAACAATGCAAGACCCGCATCCATATTTTTACTTAAACCAGATATACCAACATACGTTCTGTCGTTGCTTGTATTAACAGAATAATTAATCCCTAGTTTATAAAATTCTTTTTTTACCGCTTCTGGACTCAGTGAATCCGTTCCCAAATAGTCCAAATATCCAGCAGCAAGAGAAGCCATCTTATCATGATCTTGTCCCATATCAAAAATGATATTCAAATTGAATAACTCATTGAGTTCATTTTTGACATACGATACTTCCAAACCATTTTTTGTACTCGTCTTTTTAATAGCCTTGTCGTAATCAATGTATTTTGGTTGTAAATCTGGTGACTCTAACTTACTAAACGAAGTAAAAAACTCAGACTGCTTATCTCTGTTCAATTGCACTGGTGTGATTCCAGGGTTTTCGACTTTAGCTATTGACTTATCTTCTCCCTTTCTTTTATAAACCGTTACATAATTATTCCCATAAAAACGATTCGCAAAGGCTACAACTTCTTCTTTGGTTATTTTTCTCAAATCTTCCAAAAATTTCACTCGATTTTTCCAATCTTGACGATGAATAAATGCTTTAACATAGGCATTAGCTAAAGCTGTACTCTCCTCATATTGTCGGGTCTGAGACAACTCTAAATCGTTGATAACAGCTGCTAACATCCAATCTTCGAATTCTCCTTTTTTGAGTTTCTCTATTTCTGCTAAAAGTAATTCCTTTACCTCATCCAATGTCTGATCCGCTTTTGGTTTTCCTGTAAATCGATGAAAACCATAATCATTCAAAAACATTGGGGAGCAACCAGCCTGTTGGACTAATTGTTTTTGGTTTAAATTCAAATCGATAAGTCCAGCATTCCCATTAGTAAGCAACATATCTGAGAGCGTTAATAATTTTTCTTCATCAGTTCCTATACCGGCAGAACGATAACTCACAGAAACGGATTCTGATGTTGGCCCAAAAACCTCCATCGTTTCTGGACTTGTTATTGGATTCTCCTTTGGTAATACAGGATGTATTACCTCCTTTTTCTTTAGCTTCCCAAAGGAATCTGCTACTTTTTGAATGGTACTATCAAAATCCAAATCTCCTACTAAAACCATTGCCATATTATTAGGTACATAATAGGTATCAAAATAGTTATGAATCGCCACCATTGAAGGGTTCTTCAAATGCTCTGAGGTTCCAATAGTTGTTTGTTGTCCATAAGGATGATTCTGAAACAAGCCTTTTAAATTTTCTGCCCAAAACTTTCTCCCATCGTTATCTTGACTACGGTTAAACTCTTCATAAACTACTTCAAGCTCTGTATGAAACAAACGCAATACCAGCTCTCCAAAACGCTCACTTTCAACCGCCAACCACTTATCCAATTCATTCGTTGGTATTTTGTTTGTGTATACTGTTTCTTCAAACCATGTCCATGCATTGGTTCTCTCTGCCCCCAATGAACTAATCATCTTATCATATTCATTAGAGATAGATATCTTAGAAGCTTCTTGAGAAACTACATCTATTTGTTGATATATTTTTTTCTTCTCCTCTGCACCAGTTGTACTTTTATGCAACTCATACAAATTAGAAATGGAATCTAACAGTACTTTTTCTTTTTCAAAATCTTGGGTTCCAATCTTGCTAGTTCCCTTGAATACCATATGTTCTAAATAGTGTGCTAATCCAGTTGATTCTTTAGGATCATAAATAGAACCCGCTCGTACTGCTATATAGGTTTGAATTTTAGGCTCATCGTCATTTTTAGACATATAGACCTTCAGTCCATTATCAAGGGTATAAAGACGTAATCCAGTAGGATCATCGGCGATCGTTTCATAACTATAGCCTGCGGCATCTGTGTGTTGCGAAATAGTATACTTTTCTGAGGTCTTAGTATCGCTTGTTTTTTTACAACTTATACTTAAAGCCACGATTAGAATACTTAGCGTTTTTAAAAATTTCATAATAGAAGATAATTTGATATTTGATTAATGAATGTTGTAATTCTTTTATATAAGTAACTAAACGGGACCAAATGTTACCTCAAAAAAAACCGCTAGCACCAAAATTAATGCTAACGGCTTATGATCGTTATTTTATTAAGAATATTTTAACGCTACTTATCCTAGTTTGACACTACACTAGAAAGCACTTGCGCTACTTTTTTACCGATTTCTGCTGGAGAATCCACCACATGAATTCCACA
>CAZYRG010000049.1:0-6763 GCA_964650425.1 uncultured Flavobacteriaceae bacterium | reverse complement strand
AATTCTACAGCTTCTTTGGTCGTAGTTCCAATGATTGGATCTCCTCCAATACCAATAGCTGTTGTAATTCCTAGTCCTTCTTTGACTACTTGATCAGCAGCTTCATACGTAAGTGTTCCTGATTTTGAAACGATCCCTACATTTCCTTTTTTGAACACAAAACCAGGCATGATACCTACTTTTGCCTCTCCTGGAGTAATCACTCCTGGACAGTTAGGACCTATCAAACGACATTCTTTACCACTAATGTATTCATTTGCTTTGACCATATCTGCTACTGGAATACCTTCAGTAATGGTAATAATTACTTTGATCCCAGCATCTGCAGCTTCCATAATGGCATCCGCAGCAAATGCAGGTGGAACAAAAATTATAGTGGTATCTGCTCCCGCTTTTTCAACAGCCTCCGCGACGGTATTGAAAACAGGTTTATCCAAATGGGTTTGACCACCTTTTCCTGGAGTCACTCCACCAACAATATTTGTTCCATACTCAATCATCTGACCAGCATGAAATGTTCCTTCACTCCCTGTGAATCCCTGAACTATAATTTTTGAATCTTTATTTACTAAGACACTCATGGTATATTATTTTTTTTAAAAAAGCTTTCCAAAAATACAACTTTCAATATTGATTTTATAACGAAGTTCTTTAAAGTTTTTCTTTTAGAAAGAAAATTACGAATTCTCTTTTTTATACTGCGCTAATAGCTCCGGAATTTTACGAATTGCTGCTATTTCCTTGTATTTTTTGCGAAATGTATCAGCAGGCGTCCCAAAATAACTTGTGTGCCCCTCTAACGACTTACTAACTCCTGATTGTGCAGAAATGATGGCTTTTTCTCCTATGGTAATACCGCTTGTAATACCTACTTGCCCCCAAATAGTTACCTCATCTTCTACAACTACGCACCCAGCAATTCCTACTTGTGATGCTATCAAGCATTTCTTTCCAACCACCGTATCATGTCCTATATGAACTTGATTATCGATTTTTGTTCCTTCTTTAATAGTTGTATCACCAGTAACACCTCTGTCTATAGTGCAAAGTGAACCTAAATGCACATAATCCTCTAATATTACTCGACCTCCCGAAAGCAACTGATCAAATCCTTCTGGACGATTTTTATAATAAAAAGCATCAGAACCCAAAACAGTTCCTGAATGTACTACCACATTATCACCTATAACCGTATGATCATAAATACTAACGTTGGCATGAATCAAACAATTGTCACCGATAGTCACATTGTTTCCGATAAATGCTCCAGGCTGTATAATGGTATTTTTTCCGATTTTTGCAGTAGATGCAATGGTCGCAGTAGCTTTTTCAAAAGCTTTGAAATAGTTCGTTAACTTATTGAAATCTCGAAATGGATCCTCCGAAATCAGTAAAGCCTTTCCCTCAGGACACTCCACTTTTTTATTAATCAAGACTACTGTTGCGGCACTTTCTAATGCTTTATCGTAGTATTTCGGGTGGTCTACAAAAACAATGTCTCCAGGGGTCACTACATGAATCTCATTCATTCCCAATACAGGAAAATCTGGCGTTCCAACAAATTCTACAGAAATTATTGTAGCTATTTGTTGTAAAGTATGTTGCTGTGGGAATTTCATCTTTAAAATTAGAAAAACAAAATTAGAGATTAGAAATCTTGAAGTTCGAAAAAATAAGACTAATTGGCTGTAGTTCTATCCAAAACATGTTTTACAAACAACACAAACTCTGTCTGCCGATTTCGTTTTTCTAATTTCTAATTTAATTACTCTTTTACACGTTCCTTATAGGAACCCTTAGCAGTTTCGATTTTGATCTTATCACCTTCATTAATAAACAAAGGTACCATAACCTCAGCTCCAGTTTCTACTACTGCAGGTTTGGTAGCATTGGTTGCAGTATTTCCTTTGACTCCAGGTTCTGTAGAAGTAACTTCCAAAATAACACTTGCAGGCATCTCTACTGATAATGGTGCATTATCTTCAGAATTGATAATTACCGTAACTACCTCTCCTTCTTTCATTAATTTTGGTGCATCTAATTGCTCCTCTTGTAATGCTATCTGCGTGTAATCCTCGGTATTCATAAAATGATAGCCTTCTCCATCATTATATAAATATTGAAATTTATGGGTTTCTACGCGCACATCTTCAATCTTATGACCTGCAGAAAAGGTGTTATCTACCACTTTTCCTGTAGTTACACTCTTCAATTTTGTTCTAACGAAAGCTGGTCCTTTACCAGGTTTTACGTGTAAAAATTCAATTATTTTATAAATATCGTGGTTGTATTTGATACACAACCCGTTTCTAATATCACTTGTACTTGCCATAATTATGGTTTCTTGTTTATTGTTTTATTAAGAGGCGTAGCATGCTATGCCTCTACTAATTTTTAATTAGAAAAATATCCCTTCATAATACCGCGTTGCGAATTCTTAATGAATTCTAGTACTTCATCGCGTTCTGGTGTTGCTGCCATTTCTGCTTCAATAACTGCAACTGCCTGACTATTGTTATATTTACTTTGATATAAAATTCTGTAAATCGATTGAATCTCACGTATTTTCTCTGTTGTAAAACCCCTTCTACGTAATCCTATTGAATTTATCCCAACATAAGACAACGGCTCTCGACCTGCTTTGGTAAAAGGTGGCACGTCTTTACGAACTAAAGACCCACCAGTTACAAATGCATGATTCCCTATACTACAAAATTGTTGTATCGCTGCCATACCAGCCAAAACCACATAATCTCCTACATTTATATGTCCTGCTAATGTACTGTTATTGGAAAAAATACAATTATCCCCAACGATACAATCATGTGCAATATGGCAATACGCCATAATCCAACAATTATTTCCAATTTTGGTTTTCATACGATCCGTAGTACCTCTATTAATGGTCACACATTCTCTGATTGTAGTATTATCCCCTATCTCGGTAATAGTATCTTCGTCATTGAATTTTTTATCCTGGGGAACAGCAGAAATTACAGCTCCTGGAAAAATACTACAATTCTTTCCAATACGCGCACCTTCCATAATAGTGACATTTGATCCGATCCATGTCCCTTCTCCTATCACAACATTGTTATGAATGGTTGTAAAAGGCTCTATAACAACATTTTTCGCAATCTTTGCACCTGGATGCACGTAAGCTAATGGCTGATTCATAATTATTTAACTTTTACAATTTGCGCCATTAATTCGGCTTCGGTCACTAATTTTCCATTGGCATAGGCGAAAGCTCGCATATGACAAATTCCGCGTCGTATCGGTGTAACTAATTCCATTTTAAAAATCAAGGTATCTCCAGGCAGTACTTGCTGCTTGAATTTCACCTTATCGATTTTCATGAAATATGTCAAATAGTTCTCTGGATCTGGTACTGTACTTAACACCAAAATACCTCCAGTTTGTGCAATAGCCTCTACCTGCAAGACTCCAGGCATAACAGGAGCTCCAGGAAAATGTCCATTAAAAAACGGTTCATTCATTGTCACATTTTTCATACCCACTACATGCGTATCGGACATCTCTATAATACGATCTACTAGCAAGAAAGGCGGCCTGTGCGGTAAGATTTTCATAATCTGATTGATATCCATCAATGGTGGTTGATTGAGATCATAAGTTGGCACTTTATTTCTACGCTCTAGCTTAATAATCTTCGCAAGTTTTTTGGCAAATTGTGTATTCACAAAATGCCCTGGCTTATTCGCAATAACTTTCCCCTTTATACGGGTACCTGCTAATGCCAAATCTCCGATAACATCCAATAGCTTATGTCTTGCGGCTTCATTAGGATAATGCAAAGTCAAATTATCCAAAATACCATTAGGTTTGATCGTTATACTATCTTTACCAAAAGCTACTTTGAGACGCTCCGTAGTCTCCTTACTCAATTCTTTATCTACATAAACAATCGCATTATTGAGGTCTCCCCCTTTGATAAGACCATGCTCCAAAAGCATTTCTAATTCATGTAAAAAGCTAAATGTTCTCGAATCAGAAATCTCTTCTTTGAAGTCCGAAATATGTTTCAGCGAAGCATTTTGCGTCCCTAATACCTTGGTACCAAAATCAACCATGGTAGTAACCTGATATTCATCAGCTGGCATCAAAATGATCTCACTTCCTGTTTCTTCATCGATATAAGAAATTACATCTTTAACGATATACTCTTCACGATCCGCATCTTGTTCTACAGCACCTGCTTTTTCTAATGCTTCTACAAAAAACTTGCTAGAACCATCCATAATTGGTGGTTCTGGTGCGTTGAGCTCGATCAATAAATTATCTATTTCTAAACCTACACAAGCTGCTAAAACATGTTCTGATGTTTGAATACTTACACCGTTTTTTTCTAAGTTCGTACCACGTTGTGTGTTGGTCACGTAGTTTGCATCTGCTTCAATAATCGGTTGACCTTCTAAGTCTACTCTACAGAATTTATACCCATGATTGACTGGTGCTGGTTTAAAAGTTAGTACAACTTCTTTTCCTGTGTGTAACCCTACTCCTTTGAGTGTGATTTCTTTTGCAATAGTTGTTTGTTTCGCAACAATAGTGTCACTCATTGTTTTGTGTCTTTTTCTCTAATTGATGTATTTTATCTACTAATTTGGGTAAATTTTTGAAATGCACATAGGATTTATTATAATCAGCATATGCAAGTGCTGGTGAGCCTTGAATAATCTCACCATCTTTTACATTACGCCCGATACCTGATTGTGCTTGTATACGCACGTGGTCTCCAATCACCAAATGTCCTGCAACTCCTACTTGACCTCCGATAAGACAATGTTTTCCTATTTTGGTCGATCCCGCTACACCCGCTTGAGCCGCTATAACTGTGTGCGCACCAATTTCTACATTATGTGCTATTTGTATTTGATTATCCAACTTTACACCTTCCCTGATAATCGTAGAACCTAGCGTTGCCCTATCAATTGTTGTAGCTGCCCCCACATCTACATTAGCTTCTATTATAACATTCCCCGTTTGCGGAATTTTGGTATATTTCCCTTCTGCACTGGGAGCAAAACCAAAACCATCAGCCCCAACAATCGCATTACTATGAATAACACAGTTAGCTCCTATTTGCGTTTCTGAATATATTTTAGCTCCAGAAAACACCACTACATTATCGCCAAGTGTTACATTATCTCCGATATATGCATTTGGATAAATCTTAACATTAGCGCCCATTTTTACGTGATCACTAATATATGAAAACGCCCCAATGTACACATTTTCTCCGTAGTTTACTGTTTCTGAAACAAAACTAGGTTGTTCAATCCCTGTTTTATTCTTTTTTATCGTATCGTAATATTCTAAAAGTTTTGAAAACGCTTCATAAGCGTCATCGACACGTATAAGTGTAGTTGTCAATTCTTGCTCTACTTCAAAGGTTTTGTTGACGATTGTGATCGAAGCATTTGTCTTATATATATAAGGAGTATATTTTGGGTTTGAAAGAAATGTAAGAGCTCCCTCAGATCCTTCTTCTATTTTTGCCAGCTTGGATACTTCTGCATTTTCATCTCCTTCAACTTCTCCCTCTAGTATCGCTGCGATTTGTGTGGCTGTAAACTTCATCTCAACAAATGTAAAAAAAAAGTGTTAAACCCACTCTATACATTGGCAAATCTATTATACAGGATTATACCTTTATCATTAGTTTCTCGATATACTTGTTTTCGCCACATAATTTATCCCTTAAGTTTAAAGCAAATAAAAGGCTGTCTAAATCATACTTTAGACAGCCTTCTTTTCTATATAGTATCAGTAAAAAAGCCTATGCTGCGCATGGACCTTGACGTACCCATCGACCATTAATTACTTCAAACAAAACACCATTATAGGTTACTTTATCCCCATTAACATATCGTTTCCCTCGAACCCATACTTCTACTCCTTCACAAATATCATCAACAGGACCAGTACTAGTACCAGTACATAAACCAACAAACTGAATACTTGACGTACCATTAAATTCATAAACAAAAGTTTGACCATGGATTACTCTTGTTCCGCGAGTACCGCTAGGAACCTTAGCAAAATTAGTTGGAAACGGCTTAAGTCCAGTACAGTTTAAATTTTCTTCATATGGAAAATCAAGAGGTGCACTATACGTTTTTGATCCATCCTCTGAGAACGTAACACGTTGAATCTGATTCGAGTTTGGAATATCTTTAAACCAATATGACCTAGTACTAACTGGCTGTCCCAATCGTACTACTTCGCCATAAATCTCATAATAAACTCCAAACTTGTACTCAGACGCCCCAAATGATCCAGTTCTCGATTCCGTAAAACACCCATCAACATTTGTTTCTTTAAAGAAACGCTCAGGACCAATATTAGCCTTGTAAGGAATATAAAATACACCTCGCAAACGCAGTGGAGTAAGCGACCTACTATTCGGCTGATTATTAGCATCACAAGTAGTAACAGTGTATCTCACAAGATCTACAAACCTCGCAGTTACTACAATGGGATTATCCGCCGAGGAACCAGGTTCTGATTTGGCTTCCTGCTGTGCTATATCTCCTGGTTCTCCAGTAACAGCGGCGTCATCTAAAATCTCTTCCGTATTACAACTCACTATGAGTAGTGTAATAAACAATGGCAATAATAAATTTTTCATAAGTTTTAATTTTAAATTAGTAATGATTTGAATGTGAAATTAATTGATTATATTTTAATTAAAAACAGTACATTCATTTTATTATTGTAATTCACAAAAAATAATATA